>NZ_JBEXXQ010000044.1:0-88580 GCF_040630525.1 Streptomyces sp. NPDC005799 | reverse complement strand
GTCGGGGGTGCTGGTGGCCCCCTTACCACCCCGCCCCGCAATCGAAGTTCACCTGTGGGCCGGGTTCACCGCCCTGCTGGCCGTTGGCACGGTCGCTTTCGCCCGGGGCCACCGGGCTGCTGTCGCGTGTCAGGCCGTGGGGTTCGGCAGCCAGAGGTCGGGGCCGAAGACCTCGTACCGGATGCGCCGTGCCGGGACACCGGCGCCCAGCAGCTGGGCACGGGCGTCGCGCATGAAGGGCAGCGGACCGCACAGGAACACCGTTGCGTCGGAGGGGAGTTCGACGCCGCTCAGGTCCATGAGCCCCGTACGGGCCGCGGGTTCCTCCGGTCCTGGGCGCTCGTACCAGAAGTCGGCCCGCGCGCCCGGTAGTTGGGCGACCAGGTCCCGGGTCTCGGTGCGCAGGGTGTGGTCGGCGGGGGAGCGGTCGGCGTGCAGGACCAGTACCGGGCGGGTGGCGCCGACGGATTCGAGGTGGGCCAGGATGCCCGCCATCGGGGTGCAGCCGATACCGGCCGAGACCAGGACCAGGGGGCCCGCGGCATCGGCCTTCTCGTCGAGGAAGACGTCCCCGAACGGTGCGGACAGGGTGAGTTCGTCGCCCTCGTGGACCTGCTCGTGCAGGAGGCCGGAGACCTCGCCGGCGGGCTCCTCCGCCGTGCCGGCGACCCGCTTCACCGTGATCCGGCGCAGTTCCCTGCCCGGGTCGCTGGACAGGCTGTACTGGCGCAGCTGGTGCACCCCGTCGGGCATCCGCACCCGGACGCTCACGTACTGCCCCGCCCGTGCCCGCGGCGCCCGTCGGCCGTCCGCCGGGCGGAGCAGGAAGGACACCGTGTCCGGGGTCTCGGTGCGGCGCTCGACGACCGTCCACTGCCGCCAGATCCGGCCCGGCTCGACTCCGGCGTCCTGGTAGAGACGGGCCTCGCGGCCGATCAGCGCCCCGGCCATCAGCCAATACACCTCGTCCCACGCCGCCGCGACCTCGGGCGTGACCGCGTCGCCGAGTACCTCGGCCATCGCCCCGAACAGGTACTTGTGCACGATCGTGTACTGGTCGTCGGTGACCCCCACGGCTGCGTGCTTGTGCGCGATCCGCGACAGCAGGGCGTCGGGGCGTACGTCCGGATGCTCCAGCAGCGCGGTCGCGAATCCGGCGATCGACCCGGCGAGCGCCCGCCGCTGGGTGCCTCCGGCCTGGTTGCCGCGGTTGAACATCCCGTCGAGGAGTTCGGGGCGGTCCCGGAACATCGCGCCGTAGAAACGTGTCGTGATCTCGTCGAGCGCCTCGCCGACGGCGGGCAGCGTGGCACGTACCACGGTGGCGGATTCTGCGGACAGCATGGAGCCTCCCGGACAGGGCGGAGGGGTGAGGGAGTTCGCCGCGTCGAAGGCGCGGTGACCATCTGTGTAGCAGGCATCCGCCGGACCTTCGTGCCTGTTCACGGCCCCCGGGGCCGAATGGGGACGCATGGCCCCATCGATCGGGCCGCACCGGCCCAACGGAACGCCTCGGTCAAGGGCCGTACGGCGGCACCGGTTTGTCCCGTCGGACCTCCCCTCCCCGCGGCCGGTCACAGCTTGAGCGTGAACCAGGTGGTCTTGCCCTCGTCGGTGGGCCGTACCCCCCAGTCGTCGGCGAGTGCCCGGACCAGCAGCAGGCCCCGTCCGGACTCCTCGTCGTCGGCGGCCAGCCGGGGCTGGGGGAGGTGCGGGCTGTGGTCGCTGACCTCGACGGTGAGGTCGGTGTCGGTACGGCGCAGGTGCAGGCCGATGGGGCCGACGGCGTGCTGGACCGCGTTGGTGAGGGTCTCTGACAGCAGCAGGACCGCGTCGTCCGTGGCCGGGGCACAGTCCCAGGCCTCGAGGGCCTTGTGCAGGAAGGCGCGCGCTTCGGGCACCGACGACGGTATGGCGGGCAGGTCGGCGCTGATGGACGCCAGCGGGGCGGCGGGCAGCTGGGCCAGCAGCAGGGTGACGTCGTCGTTGTGGCTGTCCGCGTCGGGCAGGAGGCTCGCCAGCACCCGGTCGGCCACGGCCTCCAGACCGGGGGCCTCGGCGAAGGACCGGCCCAGAACGGTGGTGAGTTCCTCGATCCGGACCTCGATGTCGCTGCCGGGGGTCTCGATGAGTCCGTCGGTGTAGAGGACGAGGGTCGCGCCGGGCGGGATGGCCGTGCAGGACTGCTGGTAGAGGACGCCGCCGACGCCGAGCGGCGCGTTGACGGGAGAGTCGAGGTTGCTGACGCCCTCGCCGGGCAGGGCGACCAGGGTGGGCAGGTGGCCGGCCGAGCACACGGTCACCGTCCCGGCGTCCGGGGCGATCACCAGATAGCAGCACGTGACCAGTTGGTCGGGGACGTCGAGGTCGGTCACACAGGTGTCCAGGGCCTGCATCAGCTGGCGCGGCTGCATCCCGGTCTTGGCGAGGGCGTGGGCGGCCGAGCGCAACTGGCCCATCACGGCGGCCGCTTCCAGGCCGCGGCCCATCACGTCGCCCATGAGCACGCCGACCCGGTCGGCGCCCAGCGGGATCAGGTCGAACCAGTCGCCGCCCACACCGGCGCCCTGGGTGGCGGGCCGGTAGCGGCTCGCCGTGGCCAGGCCCGGGATGGCGGACGGGGCGCCCATGAGGCTGCGCTGCAGGGTCAGGGCGATGTGCCGCTGCTGCTCGTAGAGCGCGGTGAGTTCGGCCTCCGCGCGCTTGCGGTCGCTGATGTCCCGCACGATGGCGCAGGCGCCCACGACCGTGCCGTCGGTGTCGCGGGTGGGCCAGAGCGTGACGTCGACGTCCAGCAGGCCGCCGGTGTTGGTCAACCGCAGCGTCTCGAAGTGCTCGACCTTCTCCCCGTGCCGCAGCCGCTTGAGCAGCGAGCTGACCTCTTCCCGCAGCTCCGGCGGGGCGAGCAGCGACACGTGCCGGCCGATGGCGTCCTCGGCGGTGTAGCCGTACAGGCTCTGGGCGGCGGCGTTCCAGTAGGTGATGTATCCGTCGAGGGTCTTGGCGAGGATGGCGTCCTGCGAGGACTCGACGAGCGCGGCCAGTTCGTTGATGCGTGCCTCGGCGGCCTTGCGGTCGCTGACGTCCCGTACGGCGGCCGACACCAGGAGTCCGTCGGTCGTCTCCAGCGGGCTGAGGCTGATCTCGACGGGGAACTCGGTGCCGTCCTTGCGCAGTCCGTGCAGGTCCAGGCCGGCGCCCATCGGGCGGACCTGGCGGTTGGCGGTGTAGCCGTGGCGGTGCCTGGTGTGCTGGTCGTGGAAGCGGTGCGGCATCAGCAACTCGACGGGGCGGCCGAGCAGTTCCTCGCGCCGGTAGCCGAAGAGGGCCTCGGTCTGGGCGTTGACCAGCCGGATGGTCCCGGTGTCGTCGACGATCACCATGGCGTCCGGGGCCGCCTCCAGAAGCCCCCTGAACCGTTCCTCGGCGGCCCCCGTCCCGCTGTCCCGGAGTTCCGCACCGCACCGGCAGCCGTCCCACTCGGCCACTCCAGCGGCAGTGGTCGTCCCGATTCCTGCGAACTCATCCATGTCAACCCCCAGTTCACCGCGCGGTGGGTCGGGCCATCCCAGCGCACCCACCCCGGCCCCGTCACCGGATGTCCCCTACTGTCCGCGCACTGACCGAACCTGTCCGTCACCGCCTTCCGGCTGGGCCGACACCGCCGTATACCGCCCGAATCGACAGCACACGCGATGGCGCCTGGCGCGCGAGGGGCGTATGCGCGGTCTCCCTGCCCGGCGGCCGCGCGCACGCGTGGGGTCGCCGCTCGCCGGCGGACCCGGTGCCCGTCGCCCAGGCGACCGGTCACCGGGTTGGAGGTGCCCGCCGCCGCATGCGCGCCAGGACCGGCGTCGCGCGAAGGTCCTTGGTGAGCGAGGGGGCGTGTGCGCCTGGTGCATTGCTGGGCGAGCGGGCATGCGTGCGGGGGCGATCTCCGAGCGGGGGGTGAAGGCACACGTCGCCGTGCGGGGCCCGGACCGGCGTCGCGTCAAGGTGCCTGGTGGGCGAGGGGGCGTGTGCGCGGGGTTGCTTGCCGGGGGGATCGGCTACACGCGTGCTGGTGGCTCTCGCGAGCCGGCCCGGTGGGCGGTTGTCGGCGGGCTCATGTGGTCGGGGGCGGCATCGTGCGGACTCTGCCCGCTGTGCGAGTGGTGCTGCGGGCAGCCGGGGCGCTTCCGTTCGGACGGGCGTGGCGTCGGGTTGCCTCTTGGGCGAGCTGGTACCGCGTCCCCGCATCGATGAGAGTCCACTGGAACCTTGCCGTGGACCGTTCGGCCCATGCCGGGGCCGTGGTCGTGGCCGAGCCTGAAGGTGTCACGCGACGGATGCGGACGCGCGACGTCAGTCCTCGGGAGGACGCCATGACCGGCACTCCGTATCTCGTGAGCGATGTGATGACCGCTACCGTCGTCGCCCTGCGTCGCCAGGCGCCCTTCAAGGAGATCGTCAGGACCCTGCGGCGCTGGAGGGTAAGCGCCATGCCGGTGCTGGAGGAGGGGGGCCGCGTGGTCGGAGTCGTCTCCGAGGCGGACCTGCTGCCCAAAGAGGAGTTCCGCGACGGCGACCCCGGCCGCTACACCCAACTGCGTCGGCTGACCGACCTGGTGAAGGCCGGCGCAGTGACCGCCGGGGACCTGATGAGCAGCCCGCCCGTCACCGTGTCGGCCTCCGCCACCCTCGCCCAGGCCGCCCGGATCATGGCGCTGCACAAGGTGACGCGACTGCCCGTCGTCGACGATGACGGCGCGCTGCGCGGCATCGTCAGCCGTTCCGACCTGCTCACGGTCTTCCTGCGGGACGACGAGGACATCGCCGAGGAGGTCCGCCGGGACGTCGTCGCCGCGTTGTTCCCCGAAGCGGCCGAACCGATCGACGTCGCGGTCCGGGACGGGGTCGTGCGGATCACCGGACGGGTCACCGACACCACCCTGGTCCCCGTCACCACCCGGCTGGCACGTGCCGTCGAGGGCGTCGTGGACGTGGACTGCGCCCTGCTGGGCCCACGCCGGCGCCCCGACCTCGACCCCGATCTGCCGGACACCGCCTCTACCGCGCGGCCACCGGGAGCCGGCGGCGTGGGCTGAGGCGGCACCGAACAGGCGGGAGTCCCGGGGACGTTGGGCGCCAGGGCCGACCGGGCCCAGGATGGGCTCGGTCGGCCCACGCGCGCCGCGCCGCCGGGCGGGACGCTGGAAGCGGCGAAGAAGAAGAGGAGGAGGGAGACATGACTGGCATGATCGAGCGGCTGCCGGGCTGGCCGGCGTTCCCCGACCTGTTCGGATGGGTCGAGTCCGGCTTCCCGGGGGCGCACACGGTCCCCGGTCTGCACGGCATCCGGATCGAGGAGCACCTGGCGGACGAGAAGTACGTGCTGCGGGCAGAACTCCCGGGCATCGACCCCGCCAAGGACGTCGAGATCACCGTCACGGAAGGCGTTCTGACCCTGCGGGCCGAGCGCAGTGAGGAGACGACACAGAAGCACCGCACGGAGTTCCGCTACGGCACCTTCGCCCGCTCCGTCCGCCTGCCGGCCGGGGCAGCGGGTGACGAGGCCACCGCCGAGTACAAGGACGGTGTCCTGACCGTCACGATCCCGGTGCCCGAGATCAAGACGGGCACCAAGACCATCCCCGTGCGGCAGGGCTGAGTACGACGCCGTACACGGCCTGACCAAGAAGTGCGCGGTCGGTACGCCGGCCGCGCACACGCATGTCCGCCGGCCGGCGGACAACGGGTCCAGCCGGGCCGTACGCGGGCCGGTCGGGGTGTTGTCGGGGGCTGGTCGGCCCCGTGCGGGGTGCGGGCCGCCGGTCGACGCTGGGGGTCGTAGCGCGGATCCGGATGAGGGAGGGCTGTCATGAACGGTTGCGGTCCGGTCGTGGTGGGAGTCGACGGCACGGCGGCGGGGCTGGCCGCCGTGGAGGCCGCGGCTTGGGAGGCCGACCGGCGCGGTGCGGCGCTGCAACTCGCGCACGCGCTGACGTGGGTCTCGCCGGACGTGCCGGCCGGTGTGGCGCCCTGGGACCCGGATGGTGCCGGTGCCCGGGACCGGGTCAACCGGGCCTTCTCGGACGCCGAGGGCCGGGCCCGCCGGGTCGCGCCCCACCTGGTGATCACGCGCGAGGTCCTGGTCGGCGCGCCGGACGCCGTTCTGGGGTCCGAGTCGCGCGCCGCCTGCCTCGCCGTGGTGGGCGCCCACCGGATCGACGGAGCACGCGGCCGTCTGCACGGCTCGGTCGCCGGCCGGCTGACCGCCCGGGCGGTCAGCCCGGTGCTGGTCGTCGGCGGCAGGCACACGCGGACCGGTCCCGTCGTCCTGGCGGCGGACGAGTCGCCCGGGGCCGGGCAAGCCGCCGAGTTCGCCTTCGCCGAGGCCTCCGGGCGAGGCACCGACCTGGTGGTGCTGCATGCTAGGCGCAGCGGTCGTACGACGGCCGACGCGCTGTCCGCACTGCGCGAGAAGTATCCGCACGTCACCGTGCGCACCCCCGCGGTCCGCGGCCGTCATCACCGTGCGCTGGTCGAGGCGAGCGTCGACGCCCAGCTCGTCGTGGTCGGCGTGCGGCGCGGCGGTACGACGGCCGTACTGCCGGGATCCGAAGGCCGGTCCATCCTGCGCGACGCGCACTGCCCTGTCGCCCTGGTGCCCGCCGCCGGCCGCTGATCGACGCGAGGGACCGCTTGACCCTCCCCTCCGCCGCGATGGAGTGAGACCGTTTAGGTGGGTCCCTTTAGGTGGGTCCGTCCCATTGCGCCCGTAAGGGGGTGTGCCCGATGCGGAAGCTCCGCCGGGGGAAGGTCCTGGGATGGCGCTGGCGCCGCAACCCCCTGCGCCGGCCGAGTGACGTGGTCGAGGCGTGGATCGTGCTGGTCGCCTGGACGGTCGCGATCGTGGGGGCGGTCGTCGCGGGGGTGATCGGCTCACAGATCGCGCATCGAGCGGTGGCACACGACCGGGCGGGACGCCTGCCCGTGTCCGCCGTGCTGGTGAAGGCGGTACCCGGCGGCCGGGACCTGGTCACCGGGTTCAAGTACGACCGGGTCCGGGCCACGGTCCGCTGGACCGACGCGAAGGGAATCACGCACACGGGCGTGACGGACGTGAAGACCACCGTGAAACCGGGCAGCGCGCTGACCGCGTGGACGGACGGCCGGGGTCGGCTGGTGGCCGCACCCATGAACTCCGCCGAGGCGACGAGCCGCGTGCTCATGGCCGCCACCGGAGCCGCCCTGGCCGCCGGGCTGACGGTGCTGGGAGCCGGATGCCTGGTACGGCTGCGTGTGCAGCGGCGCGCCACCGAGCGGTGGGGCGCCGAGTGGGAGCGCGTCGGCCGCCAGTGGGGACACACCACGGGCTGAGGCTCATGGGGGTCTCGCTCTTCGGTACCGGGTGGCTTCCGGTACGGGGTCGCTTTCCGTACAGGGTCGCTTTCCGCACGCGCGGGACCCATGGCCCCTGACCGCCCCCCGCGCTCGAGCCCACGATGACACCGTCAGACCGGACCCACGGAGGGAACAGTGTCATGACCGCCCAGCACGTGGCCGTCGGAGTCGACGGCTCGCTCATCGCCGTACGAGCCCTCGACCTGGCCGCCGAGGAGGCGGTCCGGCGCGGCGCGACCCTGCGTGTGGTGTACGCCGTGTCGGACCGCGACGAAGCCGCGCCGATCCTCGCCGCGGCCGCCGAACGGATCCACGACCGTCACCCCGGGCTGCCCTTCGAGACCGAGGCCGCCGAGGACGACCCGGTCCGCGCCCTGGCCCGTGAGAGCGCCGGCGCGGCCCTCACCGTCGTCGGCACCCGGGGTCTCGGCACGGTCGGCGGCACTCTGTTCGGCTCCGTCAGCCTGCGGCTGGCCGCGCACACGCACGGGCCGCTGATGATCGTCCGCGGCGACCACCCCTGCGGCGACGACCGGGCGGTGCTGCTCGGGCTGGAGAGCGACGCCGACACGGAAGCGGCCGCCCACGCCTTCGAGGAGGCGGAGCGGCGCGCGGTGCGGCTGTGCGTCCTGCACGCCCCGGCGCACCGGCACGCCACCCCCGAACTGCCCTCGCTGATCCCCGCGACCAGCCCCGGCCAGCGCCGGCAGGCCCAGGAGGAGCGGGCGGAGGAGGCCGTGTCGCGGTTCGGTATCGCCCGGCTGCGGCAGGCACACCCGGCGGTCACCGTCGACACGGGGACGGTGCGCACCGGACCGGCCCGCGCGCTGCTGGAGGCCACCCGTGAGTGCGCGGTCGTCGTCATCGGCCGCCACCGGCACCTCGGCCCGGTGGCGCACACCCTGCTGCACCGCTCGCACTGCCCGGTGGTGCTGGTCCCGGGCACCGATTGACCGTATCTCCTAGGCCGGATGGGCCGCTCGGCCCTGTTGGGTACCCAGCGGGCGGGAGAGGGTGAGGTGGTGCGGACCGGCAAGCACCTCCGATCCGAATCCGATCCGGAAGGGAACCCCCTGATGTCCGTCGACACGCAGCAGGCGTCCGCTCGGCTCACCGACGAGGAGCTGAGGACGCTGGACGCCCACTGGCGCGCCGCGAACTACCTGTCCGTCGGCCAGATCTATCTGATGGCCAATCCGCTGCTGACCGAGCCGCTGCGGCCCGAGCACGTCAAGCCGCGGCTGCTGGGCCACTGGGGTACGTCTCCGGGCCTGAACCTGGTGCACACGCACCTCAACCGCGTCATCAAGGCCCGTGACCTGAACGCCCTGTGCATCTGGGGCCCCGGCCACGGCGGACCCGCCGTACTGGCCAACGCCTGGCTGGAGGGCTCGTACTCCGAGACCTATCCGGACGTGTCGCGGGACGCCCAGGGCATGGGGCGGCTGTTCAAGCAGTTCTCGTTCCCGGGCGGGGTGCCCAGTCATGTCGCGCCCGAGACGCCCGGGTCCATCCACGAGGGCGGCGAGCTCGGCTACTCGCTGTCCCACGCCTACGGCGCCGCGCTCGACAACCCCGACCTGGTCGTCGCCTGCGTCATCGGTGACGGTGAGGCGGAGACCGGCCCGCTGGCGGCCTCCTGGCACTCCGACAAGTTCCTCGACCCCGTCCACGACGGCGCGGTCCTGCCGATCCTGCACCTCAACGGCTACAAGATCGCCAACCCGACGGTGCTCGCCCGCCTCCCCGAGGCCGAACTCGACGAACTGCTGCGCGGCTACGGCCACGACCCGATCCACGTCACCGGCGACGACCCGGCCGCCGTGCACCGGGCCATGGCCGAGGCCATGGACACCGCGCTGGACCGCATCGCCGCCTTCCAGCGGGCCGCCCGCGAGGACGGCGCGACCGAGCGTCCCCGCTGGCCGATGATCGTCCTGCGCACCCCGAAGGGCTGGACCGGCCCGGCCGAGGTCGACGGGCTGCCCGTGGAGGGCACCTGGCGTGCCCACCAGGTGCCGATGGCCGCCGTACGCGACAACCCCGACCACCTGAGGCAGTTGGAGGACTGGCTGCGCTCCTACCGCCCGGAGGAACTCTTCGACGAGCACGGGGCGCCCCGCCAGGACGTCCTGGCCTGCGTCCCCGACGGCACCCGCCGTCTCGGGGCCACCCCGCACGCCAACGGCGGACTGCTCTTGCGTGAACTCCCGCTGCCCGAACTGGAGAAGTACGCCGTGTCCGTCGACAAGCCGGGCGTGAGCGTGCACGAACCCACCAGGGTGCTGGGCGAGTTGCTCGAAGACGTGATGCGATCCACCGCCGACCGCCGGGACTTCCGTCTCGTCGGCCCGGACGAGACCGCCTCCAACCGGCTTCAGGCCGTCTACGAGGCCAGCGGCAAGGCCTGGCAGGCCGGGACCCTCCCGGTGGACGAACACCTCGACCGGCACGGCAGGGTGATGGAGATCCTTTCCGAACACACCTGTCAGGGTTGGCTGGAGGGCTATCTGCTGACCGGCCGGCACGGGCTGTTCTCCTGCTACGAGGCGTTCGTGCACATCGTCGACTCCATGGTCAACCAGCACATCAAGTGGCTGCGCACCACCCGTCGGCTGCCCTGGCGCGCCCCCATCGCCTCCCTCAACTACCTGCTGACCTCGCACGTGTGGCGCCAGGACCACAACGGCTTCTCCCACCAGGACCCCGGCTTCGTCGACCACATCCTCAACAAGAGTCCCGAGGTCGTCCGGGTCTACCTGCCGCCGGACGCCAACACCCTGCTTTCCGTGGCCGATCACGCGCTGCGCAGCAAGGACTACGTCAACGTGATCGTGGCCGGCAAGCAGCCCTGCTTCGACTGGCTGAGCATGGAGCAGGCCCGCGCGCACTGCGCCCGCGGCGCCGGGATCTGGGACTGGGCCGGCACCGAGAACGGCACCCGCGAGCCGGACGTGGTGCTCGCCTGCGCCGGTGACGTACCGACCCAGGAGGTGCTGGCCGCCGCCCAGTTGCTGCGCCGGCATCTGCCGGAGCTGGCGGTGCGCGTGGTCAACGTCGTCGACATCGCGCGGCTGCTGCCCACCGAGGAACACCCGCACGGGATGAACGACTTCGAGTACGACGGCCTGTTCACCGCCGACAAGCCGGTCATCTTCGCGTATCACGGCTACCCCTGGCTGATCCACCGGCTCGCCTACCGCCGCACCGGCCACCGCAATCTGCATGTGCGCGGCTACAAGGAGATCGGCACCACGACCACCCCGTTCGACATGGTGGTCCGCAACGATCTCGACCGCTACCGCCTGGTCATGGACGTCATCGACCGCGTGCCGGGCCTGGCGGTGCGCGCCGCGTCGGTACGGCAGCGCATGGAGGACGCCCGGCTGCGCCACCACGACTGGATCCGGGTCCACGGCACCGACCTGCCGGAGGTCGCGGACTGGGCCTGGGACGGCTGAGCCGGAGCGACGCGAGCCAGGTGCCCCGCCCGGCGGGGGAGGCGCACCTGGCTCGACTCGACCATGCCGGAGGTGTGTTCACCTCCACGGGGCCGCAAGCGTGGGCAGCGTCCGTTCAAGGCGGGACGGCTCCGTCATGTGGCCCAGGCGGTGCGGATAGCGGACCCTGAGCACTGCTGCCGCCAGAGTCGCGGCGGCCAGGACGGCGCTGCCCAGCAGCAGGGGGCCGGCGTACCCGGTACCGAGCAGTGGCCGGGAGATCAGGGGGCCGATGATCTGCCCGGTTCCGTAACCCGCCGTCAACAGTGCGACCGCTCGTGGCACTTGGAGGTGTTCACCGACGGCGAGTGCCAGGGAGGTGATGCCCACGAATGTGCCGCCGAAGGCAGCCGCCGCGACGAGCGCGCTGACGCTGCCGGGAACGAGCGCGGTGAGGGCGATGCCCGCGGCCTGGAGGAGCAGGGCGGATGCCAGCAGGGTGGGACGACTACGCCGCCGGGCCAGGGCCGTCCACAGTGCCGAACCAGGGATCGCGGCCAGTCCGACGACGACCCACGCACCCGCGCCGACCCAGCCCGGGGCGTCCTGAGTGACCGAGGCGACGAGGAAGGTGCCGGCGATGATGTAGCCGATGCCTTCGAGGGTGTAGCTGAGCGCCAGTGCGGTGAACCACCGGCGTGTGCGGATACGGGTCTTCACCGCGGCGGCCGTATGCGGGGCCGGTGGGGCCGGTGGGGAGAGTTTCCAGGACGCCGCGGTGAGCAGCAGAGTGAGCACGGCCGCGGTCCACCACGCCGTACGCCAGGTCGCGACATCGCGGACGGCCAGGACCAGCAGTCCGGAGAGCATGATGCCGGCCCCGATCCCGCCGAAGCCCCAGCCGATCAGGTGCGGGGCCGATCGGCGCAGTCCGGACAGGAGCGCTCCGACCGCGTGGACGAAGGCGAGGGCGCTGGCGAATCCGGCGACGAGGCGCAGCCCCGACCAGAGCGTGACGTCCTGGGTGAGCGGCATCAGGGCGAGAGAAGCAGCCATCGCGATCATCGAGGCGCGCATCACCGGGCGCGAGCGGACCAGCCGGGGTGCGAAGCTGCCGGTCAGCGCGCCGACCAGGTAGCCGACGTAGTTGGCGGTCGCCAAGTTGGCCCCGCCGGCGGCCGAGAGGTGGGCCTGGTCGTGCATCAGCGGCAGGATCGGGGTGTAGACGAAACGCCCGACGCCGTTGCTCGCGGCCAGCGCTGCGGCTCCCTGGGCCACTGTGATCCAGGGGGAGGCTCCGACGTGCCGGCGTTCGGCCGGCGCTCGTTCGAGGGTGAGAGTCACGGAAGGGACCTTTTCTGGGATTGGCGGCACGGTGCGGCCGGATCAGGCGGCGGCATCTTCGGCGCCAGGTCCGCGGCGGCAACGCCACGGAAGACCCTTCGCGGCCCATGGGCGGCCTCAGCAGGGGTGAAAGCTGGTGTGGGGCATTCGGGCCGCGGCGCGACGGATGAGCGGGGTGCATGGTGCCGCCCGCAGACCACGGGGTGCTCGGGCGGACGCCCACTCCGATGGACGACTGGCGCGCCCTCCTGCGGGGGAGGGCGCGGGTGGCCGCGGGCCGGGCCGCCCGGGCCAGGGCCTGTTGCGAAAGTCCCGTCGTCCGCCCGGAGGGCGGGCCCTGCGGCGTCATGGGGGTCCCCCGCGCGAGTTTGTTCGAGCGTGGGGGAGCGTGCTCTCGGCGTGCCGGGTGCGAGCCCTCGTACTGGATGTACTCGGGGTTGTGCCCGGTGCGGCGAGTGGGGGTGCCCCCTCCGGGGGAGCGTGCCGGGCGTCGCGGGGCACGCGGGACCTTCGCAACAGGCCCAAGTCTCAGCGGGCTCGGGTGGCGTCGACGCCTTCGACGATGAACACGTGGTAGTTCGCACCGGCCTGACGGTGGGGCAGCGCCGCCTGGTAGGCCGGGCTGTCGTACCAGGCCCGTGCGTCCTCGGCGCCCGGGAAGCGGTGGATGAGCACGCCGTCGGACACCGTGCCCTCCAGCGTTTCGATCGCCCCGTATCCGACGACGGGTGTCACCTTGTGCCCGGCCCGGGCCGCCCGGGCCGAGCCGGCGTGGAGAGCCGGCCCGGTCGGGTCCGTCACGCGTTCGCGCAGCATGACGACGTAGGCGCTCATCAGCCGGCCTTGGTCACCAGCTCGATCACGGCGTCGGCTGCGGGGGCCGAGGAGGCCGGGTTCTGGCCGGTGATCAGCAGACCGTCCGTCAGGACGTAGGGGTGCCAGTCGTCGGTCTTGGAGTAGAGGCCGCCGAGCTTGGTGAGCTCGTCCTCGACCAGGAAGGGGACGATGTCGGTGAGCTGGACGGCCTCCTCCTCGGAGTTGGCGAAGCCGGTGACCTTCTTGCCCGCGACCAGCGGGGTGCCGTCCTCGTTGACGGTGTGCCGCAGCACGCCGGGCGCGTGGCACACCAGTCCCACCGGCTTGCCGGAGCGGAGGGTGGTCTCGATCAGACGGGCGGAGACGGTGTCCTCGGCCAGGTCCCACAGCGGTCCGTGCCCGCCGGGGTAGAAGACGGTGTCGAAGTCGCCCGCCGAGACGGAGTCGAGGCGCACGGTGTTCGCCAGTGCCGCGGTCGCCTCCGCGTCGGCCTCGAAGCGCCGGGTGTCGTCGGTCTGGAAGCCGGGCTCGTTGCTCTTGGGGTCCAGCGGCGGCCGGCCGCCCTTCGGCGAGGCGAGGGTGGTCTCCCAGCCGGCCTCCTTGAAGCGGTAGTAGGGCGCCGCCAGCTCCTCCAGCCAGAACCCGGTCTTGACGCCTGTGTCCCCCAGCTCGTCGTGCGAGGTGAGAACGATCAGAACCTTCATGACATACTCCCTGATTGAGTAGACCAGTCTACTATTTGAGTTCGAGAGGGTCCCATGACCGGACCGGTCATGGGAGTGCGGGCGTCTACAGGTGCAGAAGCCCACGAGTCACCGCCGTGACGGTGTCGAGCGGGGCCAGGCTGCGATGGATCTTGGCCATGACGCTGGCGCCGAGCCACATGTCGTACAGGGCCTGTGCGACCTCGCGGGCCTCGCCGTCGACCGAGAGGGAACCGTCCTCCAGGCCTTCGGTGATGGTCCGCTCGATGCGGTCGACGACCGCGCTCGTTCCTTCCTTCAGGGCCAGGCGCATCGCCTCGGACAGGTCCGCCACCTCGGCGCCGAGTTTCACTGCCAGGCACTTGCCCTGGCACTCGTCGAGGCTCTGTGTCTCCCGCCACTGGTGCCAGTAGGTCATCAGCCGTTCGGCCGCCGACTGGCCGGAGTGGGCGAGAACACGGTCCATGTCCGTGAGGTAGTCCGCGAAATAGCTCTTCAGGATCGCTTCACCGAAGGCGTCCTTCGAGGCGAAGTAGTGATAGAAGGAGCCCTTCGGTACGCCGGCCTCCGCGAGCACCTCGTTGATGCCGACGGCCGAATAGCCCTTGTGGGCCATGATCCGTTGGGCGGTGTCGAGGATGACTCGACGGGTGTCCTGGGTGCGCGTGGTGACCGGCATGTGGTGAACCGTAGCATCTGAGTAGACCAGTCGTCTAGTAGGTGCTCAGGACGCGTCGGCGACCGTCAGGCGGATGCCGGTGACGAGGTCGGGGCGGATGCGGACCGCGTAGTCCATGGTCTGCTTCACCCACGGGCGCAGCAGGGACTGGTAGCGGGCCAGCTCGTCGGGGTCCGTGACCAGATGGGCGTAGCCGGTGACCACCACGCTCCAGCCGAGATGCGTGGCAGGGTCGATGACGTCCGCCTCGTAGGCGACGACGACTCCCGGGTCGCCGGCGTTCCGGGTCCGCCGGGTCAGGGCGGCTCCCTCGTGCGTACGGATGACGATGTCGCCGTCGACCAGGATGTGGTTGACGGGCCGGATCGTGGGCAGCGCGTGCTGGGTGAAGCCGATCCTCCCGAAGGAGACGCCGCCCAGCAGGCGCATTGCTTCGACGCTGTCGAGCTCGACGCTCTGACGGGGCCCGGCCGGGGGCGCCTCGGCGTGGTCAAGGGTCATGGCGGGTTCCGTACGTCCTGGGTGCGCGGCTGTGTTCGATCAGATCATTCGAACCGAGTCGGGGCCGTGCCGCTAGGGCCGGTCGGCCCTCACACGGTGCCCGCCGGACCCTTCGCCGTGATGGCGCCGAGGTCGGCGACCGCGCCGAAGACGTCGTCGACAGCGAGAGCGTTGACGACACCGACGACCCCGTCCACCTGCCAGGTCGCCCACACCGCGGACCCGATGTCGGCGCCGTCGGCCACCCGTCCCGCGAGGGTGACCATGCCGTCCCGGACGAGTACTCCGACCGCGTCCGGCGGCAGACCGAGTATGCCGACGACGACCTCCTCGACCACCTCGCGGCCGATCGTGTCGTCCGGACGCAGGAAGATCCGCAGCAGGTCACGGCGGGTGGCGATGCCGATCAGCCGGTCCTCCTCGTCCACCACGGGCAGCCGGTCGACGCCGTGCCGTTCCATCACCCGGGCGGCGTCCGGCACGCGCTGTTCCGGGTGCGCGGTGATCGCCGGGCTCGACATCAGCTCTCCCGCCGTGCCGGCCCGTACGGTGGTCCGCGCGCGCACGAGGTCGGTGCCGGAGACCACGCCGATCACCTTGTCGTCGTGGTCGACGACCGGCAGCCCGCTGATGCGGTGCCGGTCCAACAGCCTGATCAGTTCCTTGAACGGTGTCGCCCGTCGGGCGTGGACGACCTCACTGGTCATCACCTCACCGATGGTGCGTGGTCCCACGGCACCCACCTCCTCGCCCCCGTAGGGAGGGGCCCCTCGCGAGCGGCGAGGGGCCCGTGGTCGTTCTAGTCCTGCCTGTGGTCCTGCCCCTGGCCCTGCCGACCCGCGGCCGGGCCGCCGCGCCACGGGGGCGGCGCGGCCGTCCTGCGGGCCGGGCCGCCGCGCCACGGGGGCGGCGCGGCCGTCCTGCGGGCCGTGTCGCCGCGGTGCGTGAGGCGTTCCACCTGGCCGCGCAACCGGTCCTGGATCCGGTCGGCGAGTTCGTGCGCGCTCGCCTCGCGGGCGTGCACGACCACCACGACGCCTCCCACCCGGATCTCCCCGCCCGCGGACCACGGCCGTTCGTCGTGGTGCGCGCCGGCCCGGGAGATCCGCACCTCGCCGTCGACGGCCGGCAGCCCCGGCCGTTCGAGGGCCGCCCGCACCTTGGCCCGGACGTAGGCGAGGGCCTCCTCGCCCACGTCGCCCTCGGCGCGCACCCGCAACGACGTGACGGTGTCACCGGCCCCGGTGTCCCTGGGAGTCATGTGCTCCACTCCTTTGATCGCTTGTCGACCTTCAGCCTGGCGCCGGTGCCCCACCGGTCCCAGGGGCCGCCCGGCCCCGGGACGCGGCCCGGGGGTCCCTCTTCGGCCCGGCGCGCGACGCGCCGGCATGGGGCCGTCGGCGCGGGGAAACGGCCAATCAGGGCCGACCGGCCCTGGCCCCCCGGCCCCGAGAGGCGTTGGATCTCGGACAGGAACCCTTCCCCGACGCGGGACACACGACGAGGAGCGTCTGATGGCGGACAGCCAGCGACCCGGCCCCGACGGACCGATCCGGGTCTTCCTGCTGGACGACCACGAGGTGGTGCGGCGCGGAGTGCACGACCTGCTGAACGACGAGCCGGACATCAGCGTCGTCGGCGAGGCCGCCACCGCTGAACAGGCCCTGGTGCGCGTCCCCGCCCTGCGTCCCCAGGTCGCCGTCCTCGACGTACGTCTGCCGGACGGCGACGGGGTGAGCGTGTGCCGGGAGCTGCGCTCGCGGATGCCGGAGCTGGCCTGTCTGATGCTGACCTCGTTCGACGACGAGGAGGCGCTGCTGGACTCGATCATGGCCGGTGCGGCCGGCTATGTCCTCAAGCAGATCCAGGGCTCGGACCTGGTGTCGGCGGTGCGTACCGTCGCCTCCGGACAGTCGCTGCTGGACGCCAGTGCCACGACGCGCCTCATGGCCCGGCTGCGCCAGGGCCGGCAGCCGGAGGAAGAGGAACCGGAGGCGCTGCCCGGTCTGACCGACCGGGAACGGGAGATCCTCGCCCTCATCGGCGAAGGACTGACGAACCGTCAGATCGGCCAGCGTCTGTTCCTCGCGGAGAAGACGGTGAAGAACCACATCTCCCGGCTGCTGGCCAAACTCGGCGTGGAACGCCGCATCCAGGCCGCGGTGATCGCCACCCAGGCCCAGGACCGGATCAGGCAGCAGGAGCACTGACCGGTATGCGTCGCGGACCCTTCGGCGTAACTACGGGTGGGTCCGGCTCGCCCCGGTCCCGTCGCGGTCGGCGAGGTCGGCCTGGGCCAGCAGCAGGCGGGCCAGGCGACGGGCCTCGCCGACGGTCAGCGCCGCCCAGGTGCCCGGTTCGCCCCCGCTGACCGTGCCCACGTCCAGGGCGACCCGGGTGATGGGCCGGTCCGCGGGGGTGAGCGTCAGGCGGCGCACCCCGATCCGGCGGCCGCACGCGGTCACGAGAGGCGGGTCCCCCACTGTGCGCGAAGGGTCTCGTCCTGTCGTCGTCATCGGTCTCATGCCCTTCCTCGGCGGCTGAGGCATCCATACCCGTCGGGCTATATACGTCAGCGTCCGTCGAACCCGGATTGTTCCCCGCCCGGTTGGGCCGGTCGTCCCCCGGCCCGCCCCCGCCCGGCCCAAGCCGTGCCGGCCCCGTCGGCGGGAGGCTGACAACGAAGAACGAGGCAGGACACGAAGACATCGACGTGGGAGGGCGACGGGCATGAGCGTGCGCGTGGGCATCAACGGATTCGGCCGTATCGGACGCAACTACCTGCGGTGCGTGCTGGAACGCGCGGAGAGCGCCGCAGGCACCCCCGTCGAGGTCGTGGCGGTCAACGACATCACCTCACCGGCGGCGCTGGCCCATCTGCTGGCGTACGACTCGACGTACGGCCGCCTGGGCCGCACCGTCGAGCACGACGACCAGTCCCTCACGGTCGACGGACACCGCGTCGCGGTGACCGCCGAGCGCGACCCCGCGGCCCTGGCCTGGGGGGACCTCGGCGTGGACGTCGTGATCGAGTCCACCGGCCGTTTCCGTACTCGGGAACAGGCCGGGCTGCACCTGAAGGCGGGGGCCCGCAAGGTCCTGCTGTCCGTGCCGGGCAAGGACGTCGACGCCACCGTCGTGATGGGCGTCAACGAGGGCACCTACGACCCCGACCAGGACCACGTCGTCTCCAACGCCTCCTGCACCACCAACTGCGTGGCGCCCATGGTCAAGGTGCTCGACGAGCACTTCGGCATCGTCAAGGGCCTGATGACCACCATCCACGGCTACACCAACGACCAGGTGGTCCTCGACGGCCCGCACAAGGACCTGCGCCGCGGCCGCAGCGCCGCCGTCAACATCATCCCCACCAGTACTGGTGCCGCCCGCGCCGTGGGCCTGGTCCTGCCCGAGCTGGCCGGGACGCTGGACGGCATCGCCGTCCGGGTGCCCGTGGAGGACGGTTCGCTGACCGACCTCAGTGTCCTTCTGGACCGACCGGTGACGGCCGACGAGATCAACGCCGCGTTCCGGGAGGCCGCCGACGGACCGCTCAAGGGCGTCCTGCGGGTCTCCGACGCGCCGATCGTCTCCCGCGACGTGGTGGGCGACCCCGCCTCCTGCGTGCTCGACGCCCCGCTGACCCAGGCGCACGGCGAACTGGTGAAGGTCTTCGGCTGGTACGACAACGAGTGGGGCTACACCAACCGGCTGCTGGACCTCACCGAGTACGTGGCCGCCCGGTTGCCGCGCGCCTGAGGCATGGCCGACGGACGCCGTGACGGCGTCAACCGCCCTGATCCCGTACCCCGCCTCGTCCTGGACCGTTACCGTGGCACATGACCGCATGCGGTCGAACGGTCGAGGGAATGTGGAGGATCAGGGGTGGCAGGCTCCGAAGACACCGGGGAAGCCCGTGTGCGGCTGCCGCAGCTCAGGCTCGACGAGCTGCTGGAGGAGCTGCAGGCACGCCTCGACGCGGCCCGCGGCACCCGTGACCGGGTGCACAGCCTGCTGGAGGCGGTGCTCTCGGTCGGCCGGGAGCTGGACCTGGAGCAGGCGCTCTACAGCATCGTGGAGGCGGCGGCCGCGCTGGTGGACGCCGAATACGCGGCACTCGGCGTCATCGGCCCCGACGGCAAGCGGCTGTCGGCCTTCCACACCGTCGGCGTCACCACCGAGCAGATCAGGCAGATCGGCCCCTACCCCGAGGGCCACGGCATCCTCGGCGAACTCATCAAGCACCCGGAGCCCCTGCGCCTGACGAAGATCTCCCAGCATCCGGCCTCGTACGGCTTCCCGCCGCACCACCCGCCGATGAACACCTTCGTCGGCGTCCCGATCCGGGTGCGCGACCAGGTCTTCGGTAATCTGTACCTCACGGAGAAGCGGGGCGGGGCGCAGTTCGACGAGGAGGACGAGTCGGTCCTGTCCACCCTCGCCGTCGCCGCCGGAGTCGCCATCGACAACGCCCGCCTGTACGAGGAGACCCGGCTGCGCGAGCGCTGGCTGCGGGCGAACGCCGAGATCACCCACAGTCTGATGTCCGATGGCGAGGGCCCGGAGGTCCTGGGCCTGATCGCCGAGCGGGCCGGTGAGATCACCGGGTCGGCCCTGGCGGCGGTCGGTCTGCCCATGGAGGGCACCGACTCCCTCACCGTGGAGATCGCCGTCGGTCTGGAGGCCGACGCCCACCGGGGTCTTGTGCTGTCCCTGGACCGGAGCCTGATGGGCCTGGCCTTTTCCGCCGCCGCCCCGGTGACCAGTGAGGACGCGTCGCAGGACGAGCGGATCTCCCTGGATCCTCCCCGCTTCAAGGGGCTGGGCCCCGCCGTGGCCGTGCCCATCGGTAGCGGCGCCGAGGGCCCACGGGGTGTACTCCTGCTGGCCCGTCAGATCGGCCGGCCGGTGTTCTCCGAGACGGAGATCGAGCCCCTGCGCGCCTTCGCCGCCCAGGCCGCCATCGCGATGGAGCTGGCCGAACACCGCCGCGACGCCGAGCAGATCGCGGTGCTCCAGGACCGCGACCGCATCGCCCGCGACCTGCACGACCTGGCGATCCAGCGGCTGTTCGCCACCGGCATGACCCTGCAGAGCGCCGGCCGCTTCATCGAGCACCCGGAGGCGGCGGAACGCGTCGTGCGCGCCGTGGACGACCTGGACGAGACCATCAAGATCATCAGGTCGACGATCTTCGGCCTGCGGGCCCGTGAGGGCGGCGCCGGGGCCGGGCTGCGCGCCCGCACCGTCCGGGTGGTCGGCGAGGCCGCGCCCGTGCTCGGGTTCGCCCCCAGTGTCCGGATGGAGGGCCTGGTCGACACCGACGTGCCGCGGGAGATCGCCGACCATCTGGTCGCCGTCCTCTCCGAGGCCCTGACCAACACCGCGCGGCACTCCGGCGCCGACCACGCCGACGTCGTCCTGCAGACCGACGGGCGCGAGGTGCGGCTCACGGTGTCGGACAACGGCGTGGGCATTCCGGACGAGGGCCGTCGCAGCGGGCTGAAGAACATGGCCGAACGCGCCGAGCAGTTCGGCGGACGGCTGGAGCTCAACCGTCCCGAGGGTGGCGGCGCCGAGCTGGTGTGGCGGGTGCCGCTGGGAGGCTGACCTCCCGTGTCCGGTCCGCGTGAGCCGGGCACTGTGGCGAGTGCCGCTGGGAGGCTGACTCCCCGTTCCAGCCGCCTCGAGCCGGGCCCAGTGGCCGTCCGTTGTGACCGGGCGGCCCATCCCCCCGCCCTGCCTCCCCGACGACCCTGGAAGCAGGACCGCCTGCCGGGTCCGACCGGCCTCGCCGCCCGGGTCCTTCGGCCTCTGCGCCCACTGACACGCGCGGGTGAGGCTGGAGCGACCGGCCCGGCGGGACGGCAGAGGGGAGCGCCATGTCGCACGTCACGACCGCACCGCCCACCGCCCACGAGCGGTACGCGACCGCGCCCGAACCCGAGCGCGGTGTGCGGAGCCTGGTGGCCGACTCCTGGCGGCGCTCGGCCCGCGAGGGCATACGGCCCGACGGCAGCCGCCTGCCTCCCCTGCGCTGGGCCTCCGACGAACTGACCGCCTACCGCGAAACCCATCCGCTGGCGCCGCTGATGCCCCTGTTCCGCGAACTGCTGGGGGCCGGAGCCGCTGACGACGGACATGTCTTCGCCGTCGGCGACGCCGACGGAACCCTCCTCTGGGTCGAGGGCGACACCCGCACCATGGCACGCGCCGAGCGCATGCACTTCATGGCCGGAGCCGGCTGGGCGGAGCGTCAGGCGGGCACCAACGCCCCTGGGACGGCACTGCAGTTGGGCCGCGCGGTGCAGATCGTGACGGGTGAGCACTACAGCGCCGCCGTGCACGCCTGGTCCTGCGCCGCCGCTCCGGTCCGCGACCCCTGTACCGGGCGCGTGCTCGGCGTCGTCGACCTCTCGGGCGGCGGCACCATCGCCACGCCGCCCGCCCTGGCCGCCGTACGGGCCGCCGCGCTGGCGGCGGAGGGACAGCTGGCCCGAATGCCCGCCCCGCCCCTGCTCGGCCCCGACGGCCAGGCGCTCCGGAGTGCGAAGCCCCGGCCCGAGGCCGTCCACCTGTGGGTGCTGGGCCGCGACGAGGCTCTGCTGGAGTGCGCCAACCACGTCCGCCGGCTCAGCCCACGGCACAGCGAGATCGTGCTGGCGCTCGCCCTGGCCGGAGCGGGCGTGACCGGCGAGCGGCTCGCCGTGGACCTGTCGGAGCGGGAGATACCGGCCTCGACCCTGCGCGCCGAGCTGACCCGGTTGCGCGCCGTGCTCGGCGCCGACCTGCTCGGTTCCCGGCCCTACGCCCTGCTGCGGCCGGTGCTCACCGACTTCACGGCCGTCTCCGACCTGCTCGCCCAGGGCCGCGCCGGCGAGGCGCTGGCCCGTTACCCGGGCCCGCCGCTGCCGCGTTCCGAGGCTCCGGTGGTCGTCGAGCACCGCCGCTGTCTGGAGCAGCAGCTGCGCGGGGCGGTCCTGGGCAGCGGCGACCCGGGCCTGCTGCGCCGCTGGGTCGACGCGACCTGGGGTGCTGACGACGGCCCTGCGTGGACGGAGCTGGCCAGGGAGCTGCCGGCCGGCTCGCCGCAGCGCGCGGCGGCCGCCGCACGCGCCCGTGCGCTGACCCCGGGCACCATTTCCTTTCCGCAGGCCAGGAGGCATGCAGCGGTGTTGCAGCGTGGCCGCTCCTAGCGTGCTGGGCATCACCACGATCGTCGTGATGGGAGAGGAAAGGGGACGGTCATGAAGTACCAGCCTCCGGGCAGGGCGGGCAGCCCCGTGGACGTCGCGCCCCGCTACGAGAACTTCATCGGCGGCAAGTGGCAGGCGCCCACCACCGGCGAGTACACGTCGAACCTGAGCCCCGCCACCGCCAAGCCGATCTGCGAGATCCCGAAGTCCGGCCCCGAGGACATCGAACTCGCCCTCGACGCCGCGCACGCCGCCAAGGACGCGTGGGGTGAGGCGAGCGCCGCCCAGCGGGCCGCGGTCCTGAACAAGGTGGCCGACGCCATCGACGCCCACCGTGAGGAACTCGCCGTCGCCGAGAGCTGGGACAACGGCAAGCCGGTCCGCGAGACCCTGGCCGCCGACATCCCCCTCGCCGCCGACCACTTCCGCTACTTCGCGGCCTCGATACGCGCCGAGGAGAGCTCGATCAGCGAGATCGACAAGGACCTCATCGCCTACCACTTCCACGAGCCGCTGGGCGTGGTCGGACAGATCATCCCGTTCAACTTCCCGCTGCTGATGGCCGCGTGGAAGCTCGCCCCGGCGCTCGCCGCGGGCAACTGCTCGGTCATCAAGCCGGCTTCGCCCACACCGTGGTCGATCCTGAAGCTGATGGAGGTCGTCGGCGACATCCTGCCGCCCGGTGTCCTCAACGTCGTCAACGGACCCGGCGCCGAGATCGGCAAGGCCCTCGCCGCCAACAAGCGCATCGCCAAGGTCGCCTTCACCGGCGAGACCACCACCGGCCGCCTGATCATGCAGTACGCGGCGCAGAACATCATCCCGGTCACCCTGGAGCTGGGCGGCAAGTCGCCGAACATCTTCTTCAACGACGTGGCCGGGAAGGACGACGACTTCCTGAACAAGGCGGTCGAGGGCCTGGTGCTCTACGCGTTCAACAAGGGCGAGGTGTGCACCTGCCCCTCCCGCGCCCTGATCCAGGAGGACATCTACGAGGAGTTCATGGGCCGTTGCCTCGACCGGATCCGCGCCATCAAGCAGGGCGACCCGCTCGACACCGCGACCATGATCGGCCCCCAGGTCTCCCGCCAGCAGGTCGAGAAGATCGCCTCGTACGTCGAGATCGGCCTGAAGGAAGGCGCCGAACTGCTCGTCGGCGGCCACCGGCCCACGCTCACCGGCGAGTTCAAGGACGGCTTCTTCTTCGAGCCGACCGTCCTCAAGGGCCACAACAAGATGCGGGTCTTCCAGGAGGAGATCTTCGGACCCGTCCTCGCGGTCACCACGTTCAAGGACGAGGCCGAGGCACTGGAGATCGCCAACGACACGCTGTACGGCCTGGGCGCCGGCGTCTGGACCCGCGACGGCTCCCTCGCCTACCGCATGGGCCGCGCCATCAAGGCCGGCCGGGTCTGGACGAACTGCTACCACCAGTACCCCGCCGGTGCCGCCTTCGGCGGCTACAAGGTCTCCGGCATCGGCCGTGAGACGCACAAGATGATGCTCGAGCACTACAGCCAGACCAAGAACCTCCTGGTCAGCTATGGCACCCAGCCGCTCGGGCTGTTCTGAGGAGGAGTTGAGCGGTCATGCCCGCGAGGACCGAGTACGGCACCGTCGGGCGCGTCACCGCGACACGTGCGGCGCGCAGGGCCATCGCGGCCCTGCGGGCCGGCCGCGGCCCGGTGATGTTCGTCCAGTCCGGCGGCTGCTGCGACGGAAGCGACCCGATGTGCTTCCCGAGCGGCGAATTCGCCCTGGGGGAGGGCGACATGCTCGTCGGCGTGGTGGACGGCTGCACGTTCCACATGGACGCCGACCAGTACGAGGCGCTCGGCCGCCCCTTCTTCGTACTGGACGTCGAACCGGGCATGCCGGGCGGCTTCTCCCTCGCAGCCGGAGACGGGCTGCATTTCGTGACCCGGGTCAAAGCGGCCCGGCAGCACACCAGTTGAGGAGCGCATGATGAAGGCAGCAGTCGTCACCGACTTCGGCAAGCCCCTGGAGATCCAGGACCTGCCCATCCCCGAGCCCGGCCCCGGTCAGGTGCTCGTGAAGATGCAGGCCTCCGGGCTCTGCCACACCGACATCCATGCCGCACACGGCGACTGGCCCGTCAAGCCGCGTCCGCCGTTCGTCCCCGGCCACGAGGGCATCGGCTCCGTACAGGCCGTCGGCGGCGGCGTCCCGGCCGACCTGCTCGGCAAGCGGGTCGCCGTCCCCTGGCTCGGCTCGTCCTGCGGCACCTGCCGCTACTGCGTCTCCGGCTGGGAGACCCTGTGCGAGTCGCAGGTCAACTCCGGCTACTCCGTGGACGGTTGCTACGCCGAGTACGCCGTGGCGAACGCGGGAGCGGTCGTCGAGGTGCCCGAGGGCGTCAGCTCGTTCGACGCGGCACCGCTGACCTGCGCGGGCGTCACCACGTACAAGGCGATCAAGGTCGCGCACGTGGTGCCCGCCGAGCGGGTCGCGGTGTTCGGCATCGGCGGCCTGGGCCACCTGGCGCTGCAGTACGCGCGCCTGGTCGGCGGCCTGGTCACCGCGGTCGACCTCGAACCCGACAAGCTGGGCCTCGCCCACCGCCTGGGTGCCGACCAGCTGGTCAACGCGCGCACCCACGACCCGGTCGAGGAGATCAAGAAGGCCGGCGGCGCGGACGTGGCCGTCGTGCTGGCCGCCGCGCCCAAGGCGTTCGAGCAGGCCTTCCGCTCGCTCAACCGCGGCGGACGGCTGGTCATGGTCGCGCTGCCCGCGGACAATGCTGCCATCAACGTCCCGATCTTCGAGACCGTCCTCGGCGGGATCTCCGTCATCGGCTCGATCGTCGGCACGCGGCAGGACCTGGCCGAGGTGTTCGCGCTGCACGCCGCGGGGCGCACCGAGGTCATCGCCGAGCCACGGCGCCTCGACCAGGTGAACGACTCCTTCGACGAGGTACTCGGCGGACGTGCCGAGGCGCGTCTCGTCTTCGAGTTCTGAGGCCCGGGAGACCCCCGGACCCCGGTAGAGAGGCAGCAGATCATGGCAAACGTCACTGTGGCTGCCATACGGGAGCGGGCACCCGGCGAACGCCGGGTGGCCCTCGTCCCCGAGGCCGTCACCCTTCTGCACCGCGCCGGGATCGACGTCATGGTCGAGGCCGGTGCCGGCTCCGGCGCCTGGTTCGCCGACGCCGACTACACCGACGCCGGCGCGACCGTCGTATCGCCGGACGAGCTGTACCTGCGTGCGGACGTCGTGCTGTGCGTCGGGCCGCCCGACCAGGAGACCGCCCGCGCCCTGCGCGCCGGACAGACGCTGATCGGCCTGCTGGAGCCGCTGCGGCAGCCCGCCCTGGTGCAGGACCTGTACCGGCGCGGGGTGCACACGGTCAGCCTCGATCTGCTGCCGCGCACCCTCAGCCGCGCCCAGTCCATGGACGCGCTGACGTCTCAGGCGAACGTCGCCGGCTACAAGGCGGCCCTGCTCGCCGCCGACTCCTACGACCGCTTCTTCCCGATGCTGACCACCGCCGCGGGCACCATGCGCCCGGCGCAGGTCCTCGTCCTCGGTGCCGGAGTGGCCGGACTGCAGGCCATCGCCACGGCCCGCCGCCTCGGCGCCGTCGTCTCGGCGTACGACGTACGCCCCGAGTCACGCGGAGAGGTGGAGTCGCTGGGCGCCCGCTTCCTCGACGTACAGAGTCCGCAGGGAGACGCCGGACAGGGTGGCTACGCAAGGGAGCTGACTCCGGAGGAGCAGCAGGCGCAGCGTGCTGCGCTGGACGCCCACATCGCCCGCTCCGACGTCGTCATCACCACCGCACAGGTCCCGGGCCGCCGGCCGCCGCTGCTGGTGAGCGCGGCCGTCCTGGAACGGATGCAGTCCGGCGCGGTCGTCGTCGACCTCGGTGCGAGCGACCTCGGCGGCAACGTCGAGGGCTCCGAGCCCGACAAGACACAGGTCCTGGACAACGGTGTCACCGTCATCGGCGCCGGACGGCTGCCGTCCGCGATGGCCACCGCCGCGTCCACCGCCTACGCCCGCAACCTCGTCGCCCTCCTGCGCCACCTGGTGCGGGACGGCGAACTCGTACTCGACCCGGCGGACGAGATCACCGGCGCCCTGATGGGAGGCGGCCAGTCATGAACGACCTCGACCTGCTCACCGCGATCACCGTGTTCGTGCTCAGCGTCCTCGTCGGCGTCGAGGTCATCAGCAAGGTGCCCGCGACCCTGCACACCCCGCTGATGTCCGGCTCCAACGCGGTGCACGGCATCGTCGTCATCGGCGCCATGCTGATCGCCGCCGAGTCGCACACCCCGCTCGGCTACGTCCTGGCCTTCGTGGCGATGGTGTTCGGCGCGATGAACGTCGTCGGCGGTTACGTCGTCACCGACCGGATGCTGGAGATGTTCAAGGCCAAGCCGGCCGCCGAGAAGACGGCCCAGAACGAGAAGGCGGAGGTGTGACCGTCATGGACACCGTCTCCAACGCCGTCCACTACGTCTTCCTGGCCACGGCCGCCTGCTTCGTGCTCGGTCTGCACCTGATGAACCACCCGCGCACCGCGCGCCGGGGCAACACCATCTCGGCGAGCGCGATGGCCGTCGCGATCGCCGCCACCGGGTGGCTGGTGATCCACCAGAGCACCATCACCACCACCGGCTGGCTCGTCCTGGCCTCCGGCGGCCTGGTCGGCGCGGCCCTCGGGCTGTACGCGGCCCGCGAGGTCAAGATGACCGCCATGCCCCAACTGGTCAGCCTCTTCAACGCCGTCGGCGGCGGGGCGGCCGCGCTCATCGCGGTCAACGACCTCCTCCAGGCCGAGAACCCGGCGGGACTCGGCGCCCGGGTCTCCCTCCCGGGCGCCCTGGACATCGTCATCGGCGCGGTCACCTTCTCCGGCTCGCTGATCGCGGCCGGGAAGCTGCAGGGTGTCGTCTCCGGGGCACCGGTCGTCTTCCCCGGGGCCCGGCTGCTGAACGTGCTGCTGCCTGCCGCCTTCGTGGCCGGCACGGTCTGGCTGGTGCTGTCACCGGACTCCCGTACGGCCCTGTACGGGCTGGTGGCCGTGGCGCTGCTGTTCGGCGTGACCATGGTGCTGCCCATCGGCGGGGCCGACATGCCGGTCGTCATCGCCCTGCTGAACGCCTTCACCGGATCCGCGGTCGCGATGGCGGGCTTCGTCCTGAACGAGACCGCGCTGATCATCGCGGGCATGCTCGTCAGCTCCTCGGGCGGCATCCTGACCAAGCTGATGGCCGACGCCATGAACCGCTCCATCGCCAACATCGTCGTCGGCGGCTTCGGCACCGGCGACAGCGCCCCGGCGGTGACAGCGGGCGGGGCGGCCCAGGTGCGGCCCGTCTCCGCGGACGACGTGGCGATCCAGCTGGCCTACGCCGGCAAGGTCATCTTCGTCCCCGGCTACGGCCTCGCCGCCGCCCAGGCCCAGCACGAACTCGGCGACCTGGCCAAGCTGCTGGCCGACCACGGCATCGACGTCAGCTACGCCGTCCACCCGGTCGCGGGCCGGATGCCCGGGCACATGAACGTGCTGCTGGCCGAGGCCAACGTGCCCTACACCCAGCTCAAGGAGATGGACGACGTCAACCCCGAGTTCCCGCAGGCCGACGTCGCCCTCGTGATCGGCGCCAACGACGTCACCAACCCGATCGCCCGCCGCCCCGGCAACGCGATCTCGGGCATGCCGATCCTGGACGTCGACAAGGCCAAGAGCGTGGTCGTCATCAAGCGCTCGATGGGCCACGGCTACGCGGGCATCGACAACGAGCTCTACACCGACCCCAAGACCGGCATGTTCTTCACCGACGCGAAGAAGGGACTGGCCGAACTGAAGGCGGCCGTGGGGGAGTTCGTCAGCTGACACCTGATACGTGAGTGGGCCCCCGCCCGACTCGGCGGGGGCCCACTCACGTACGGTCCTATTCCTCGGGCACCATGTCGATCGCCCCGCTCGGGCACTCGGCCGCGCACAGGCCGCAGCCCTTGCAGTAGTCGAGGTCGATCGTGAAGCCCTTGCCGGGGCCCAGCTTGGTGATCGCGTTGTCGGGGCAGACGCCGTAGCAGTTGTCGCACTCGAAGCAGTTGCCGCAGGACATGCAGCGCCGGGCCTCGAACAGTGCGGTGGACTCGTCCAGCCCCTGTTTCACCTCGTCGAACGTCGACACGCGCCGGGCCAGCGCCAGCTGTGGCCGGACCGATGCGGGCGCGTCCGCGTAGTACCAGGTGTTGAGGCGGTCGAAGTCGGCCGGGGCGTGCTTGGGGCCGGGCTCGTAGGACTCCCCGCGCAGATAGGCGTCGATGTGCCGGGCCGCCTTCTTGCCGTGCCCCACGGCCACGGTGACCGTGCGGTCGGCGGGCACCATGTCGCCGCCCGCGAAGACGCCCTCGTGGCCGGTCATCAGTCCGTCGGCCACCTGGACCATGCCGTGGTCCACGGCCAGGTCCGGCACGCCCCGCAGTAGGGACAGGTCGGACTCCTGGCCGAGGGCGAGGACGAGCGAGTCGGCCTCGAGTTCCTCGAACTCGCCGGTGGGCTGGGGGAATCCGCTCTCGTCGAGCTCCATGCGCTCGATGGTGATCCGGCCGCCGTCGGCGTGCTTGATGGTCGACAGCCACTTCACCCGCACGCCCTCCTCCAGCGCCTCCTCGACCTCCTCGTCGTGTGCGGGCATCCGGTCCCGGGTGCGCCGGTACACGACCACGGCCTCGGTCGCGCCGAGCCTGCGGGCGGTGCGTGCCGCGTCCATGGCGGTGTTGCCGCCGCCGTACACCGCCACCCGGCGCCCGAGCATGGGCGGGCCCTCGCCCTCCATGCTGCCCAGCAGCGACACCGCGTCGAGGATGTGCGCGGTGTCCCCGGCCGGGATGTAGGCCCGCTTGCCGATGCCGGCGCCCACCGCCAGGAACACGGCGTCGAAGCCGCCGTCCCGCTGTGCGGCGAGCACGTCGTCCACGCGGGTGTCCGTCTCCAGCCGCACCCCCAGGGCCAGGACGCGCTCGATCTCCGCGTCCAGCACCCGGCGCGGCAGGCGGTAGTGCGGGATGCCGTAACGCATCATCCCGCCGGGCTTCTCCTGCGCCTCGCGGATCGTCACCTCGTGGCCCAGCAGCCGCAGATGGTAGGCGGCCGACAGCCCCGCCGGCCCCGAGCCGACCACCAGGACACGTTTGCCGGAAGTCGTCCGCGGGGGTGCCACCCTCCAGCCGTGCCGGATCGCCTGGTCGCCCAGGAAGCGCTCGACGGAGTTGATCCCCACCGCGTTGTCGACCTGGACGCGGTTGCAGGCGGTCTCGCAGGGGTGGTAGCAGACCCGGCCCATGACGGCGGGCAGCGGGTTGTCCCGCATCAACTGCCGCCAGGCGGCCTCGTAGTCGCCGCTCTCGGCGTGGAAGAGCCACTGCTGGATGTTCTCCCCGGCCGGGCACGCCTGGTTGCACGGCGGCATCCGGTCGACGTAGACGGGACGCTCGGTCCGCCAGGCGCCGGTGCGGTTGGCGAGGCTGGACCCGACGTCCAGGGTGATCGCGAACGGTTTCTCCTTCACGACGGCACCTCCTCCTCGGCGAGCAGCCCGAAGCGGGCGATGTTGCGGTCGGCGGCCCGCTGCAGACGGGCGATGACCTCGGTGCGCGGCTCCGGTTCGAAGAGGTGCGCGTACCGCTTCTGCGGACGCAGGTACTCCTCGACCGGGACCCGACGCCGGATGCGGGTGACATCGGTGACCTCGCCGTCCCTGGCTTCGAACACCGGGAAGAGCCCGGTCTGTTCGGCCAGCCGGGCGATGCGGACCGTGTCGTGGGACGCCGTGCCCCAGCCCAGCGGACAGGGCACCAGGACATGCAGATAGCGGGCGCCGCGCAGGCCCATCGCGCGGTGCACCTTGGCCTCCAGGTCGCGCAGTCCGGCGACGGTGGCCGTGGCGACGTACGGGATCTCGTGCGCCATCGCGATGAGCGGCAGGTTCTTGCCCTGGCCGAACAGCGCGCCCGGGTCCTCGCCGACCGCCTGGGTCGTGGCCGTGCGCGCGGTCGGGGGAGTGGCCCCGGAGCGCTGCACGCCGGTGTTCATGTACGCCTCGTTGTCGTAGCAGATGTACAGGACGTCGTCGCCCCGCTCGAACATGCCGGACAGACAGCCCAGTCCGATGTCGACGGTGCCGCCGTCGCCGCCCTGCCCGACCACCCGGACGTCCGTGCGGCCCTTGGCGCGCAGCGCGGCGGCCACGCCCGCGGCGACGGCCGGGGCGTTGCCGAACAGGGAGTGCAGCCACGGCAGTTGCCAGGAGGTCTCCGGGTACGGCGTGGAGAACACCTCCAGACAGCCGGTCGCGTTGACGGCGATGACCTTGCCGCCGGCCGCCCGCTGCGCCGCGTCCAGGACGTAGCGGGCGCCCAGCGCCTCGCCGCAGCCCTGGCAGGCGCGGTGACCGCAGGTGAGCGCGTTGGAGCGGCCCGGATCGGCCTGGTCGGACTGCAACTCCGGCCCCAGCAGCCGGTTCCCGGCGGCGAAGCTGCCCACCTGGTAGAACTTGACCTGCGGTGCGCCAGTCATCGGTTGCTCCCCACATCGCGCAGGATGTTCTCCGCGGACGGACCGGAGCGCCTGGTCTCCTCCATCCGCGCCAACTCCCGCTCCACCAGATCGCGGTTGAGGTCCAGGAAGGTCAGCTCCCCGAGCCGCCCGGCGATCGCGTCGTCGAACAGCCGGTGCAGCGAGTCCTTGGTGATCGCCCGGCCGCCGAGCCCGGCGATCACGGTGTGCCCGTCGAGCTGGATCCCGGACAGCGCGGTGCGGACGTTCGCCGACACGATCCCGCCGATGCCGACCGCCAACGCCCGCTCCAGCACCAGGACTTGACGTGCCCGGCCGAGCACGGTGCGCACCGCGTTCAGCGGGAAGGGCCGGAACGACGTGATCGCGAGCGCCCCGATCCGCACCCCGTTCTCGCGCATTTCGTCGACGACGTCGCACACCGTGCCGAACACCGAACCCAGCGCCACGACGACGATGTCGGCGTCCTCGCAGGCGTACGGCTGCACCAGTCCGCCGCTGGCCCGCCCGAAGACCCGCCGGAACTCGTCGGCCACCCGGGGGATCGCGTCGAGCGCCTGCATCTGCTTGGCGTGCGCCAGATAGCGCACCTCCGTGAAGGCGTCCGGGCCGACCATCGCCCCGATCGACACCGGCTCCTCGGGATCCAGCACCTGACGGGGCTCGTACGGCGGCAGGAACGCGTCGACCTGCGCCTGCTCGGGCACGTCGACCCGCTCCCAGGCGTGGGTGAGGACGAAGCCGTCCATGCACACCATCACCGGCAGCGACAGTTCCTCGGCCAGCCTGAAAGCCTGCGGGTGCAGGTCGGCGGCCTCCTGGTTGTCGCGGGCGTAGAGCTGGATCCAGCCGGAGTCGCGCTGCGACATCGAGTCGCTGTGGTCGTTCCAGATGTTGATGGGCGCCCCGATGGCCCGGTTGGCGACCGTCATCACGATCGGCAGACCGAGCCCGGAGGCGTTGTACAGGGCCTCCACCATGTACAGCAGCCCCTGGCTGGCGGTCGCCGTGTAGGTGCGGGCGCCGGCCGCGGAGGCTCCGATGCACATGGACATGGCGGCGAACTCGGACTCGACGTTGACGTACTCGCACGGTTTGACAGCGCCGGACTTCACCAGCCTGCTGAGTTCCTCGACGATGTGGGTCTGCGGGGAGATCGGGTAGGCGGCGATCACCTCGGGCCGGCAGTACCCGACGGTCTCGGCGACGGCCCGCGAGCCCTCAGTCTGCTTGAGCATGAGCGTGTTCCTCCCGGAGAGCTTTCTCTGTGTGAGCGCTCACGTGGTCGAAGGCATCCCGGGCCGCGGCCGCGTTGGCCGTGCCGAGGTCGCCGGGGAAGCGTTCCTCGATGGCCGCCGTCAGCGAACCGATCAGGACACAGCCGGTGAGGGCGGCGAGACCGCCCAGCAGGACCGCGTTGGGGACCGGGCGGCCGAAGCGGCGCAGCGCGATCGCGGTGGCCGGGACGGTCAGGACGCGGCCGGCGGCCGTGAGCGCCGGAAGGCCCAACTCCTCAACAGGCCGCGGAGAGTTGATGAGGACGGACCCTCCGGACCGCAGTCCGCCGAGGACGTCGATCTGGTGCAGCAGGGTCGCGTCCTGCACCACCAGGGCGTCCGGTCGGGTGACGGGTTCGCGTACGCGGATCGGCCGGTCGTCGATCCGGCAGAACGCGACGACCGGCGCCCCGGTCCGCTCCGAGCCGAAGCTCGGGAACGCCTGTGCGTGGCGGCCCTCCACGAACGCCGCCACCGACAGCAACTCCGCCGCGGTGACGGCCCCTTGGCCGCCCCGTCCGTGGATGCGCACCTGGAACATGCCGCTCTCCTCACGCGTGCGGGACGATGGCGACCGGGCAGCGGGCGTGGTGCAGTACCGCGTGCGCCACCGGGCCCGTGTGCGGGCCGAGCCTGGCCGGGCGGATCCGGCGGCCCACGACGAGCAGACAGGCGTCGGCCGAGGCGTGCAGCAGACGCTGCGCGGCGCGGCCGTCGTCCACGATGCGGTGGACGTCGACGTTCGGGTACTTCTCCCGCCACGGCCCGAGCGCCAGGTCCAGGGCCCGCTCGGCGTCCTCCCGCGAGGCGTGGCCGGACGGGACGTGCCGCGGATGCCAGGCGTGAACCGTGCGCAGGGGCGCTCGGCGCAGGGCGGCGGCGTCGAAGGCGAACTCGAGCACTTCGTCGCAGGGATGTGCCGTGTCCACACCCATCACGACGGGGTGGTACGCGCTCCCGGCCTCGGGCCCCTGCGCGTACGTGGCCGGCACGAGCACGACGGGCCCCGGTGCCCGCGCCACCGTCGCCAGCCCCACGGAGTCGGCGAGCAGACCGGCGAAACCGCTGAAGGCGCGGTTGCCAAGAACCAGCACCTCGGCCTCGGCGGCGAGAAGGGCTTCCGGTGCCGGCCGGGCGATCTGCTCCGCGCCGAGCGGCACCTGCGGGTAGGTCTCCGCGAGCCGGTCCATGGTGCCGCGCAGCACGCGGCCCGCCCAGTACCGGGGTGCGGCGAGTTCGGGAAGGTCCGAGGCCTCGGCGGGCAGCCCCTCGAACGCGTACAGGAGGCGCAGTGGCAGCCCGCGCCGCAGGGCCTCCCTGGCCGCCCAGTCGGCGGCGGCGAGACTCTCGGGTGAACCGTCCAGTCCCACGACAACGGGTCGCCGCACGGGAAACACCTCCCCACGTCGCGCCCGCGCGGGGGCCGGCGGACTCGATGCTTCCAGCGTCCGCACGACGCCCCCACCGGGGCAGGGGCTGCTGGACCCTGGCCCGGGGGCCGAACGGCCCGGCCGACTCGGGCCCCGGACGCCAGGGGCCGCCCTGACGGCCGGCCCTCGGACGGGCCCGGGCGACGTCGGATGGGCCGTGCCCGCGTGCGCTGGTGAGGTGGGGCGGGGTGCGGGCGGTCGCCGGCAGCCTGGGTGTTCGCCATGGTCGGGTGCGCGAGGCGGCGCCGGTGGCTGACGTCCGGAGCGCCTCCGTCGGCTACCTCCCGCGGCCCTGCATCGTCTGTCGCAGCCGGGCAGCGGCTCCCGCCAGACGTCGGCGGGGGAACCCGTACCCCGGTGGGCTCCCCGACGAGGACCGATCGGCCCATGCGATCTCTCCGTCCTTGACCGAGCCTGGTAAGAGGCGGTGTCCCCCGTGGCGGCCGCCGCACCGGCCCGGCGCAGGAGGAGGCCCAGCCATGACCACCGCGACCACACCCCGCTCCGTCAGGAAACTCCCCGCCGTGTACCGGGGCAGACTGATGAGCCTGGCGCACGAGGTGCGCTACCCGGCGGGCACCCGTCTGTTCGGTGAGGGCGGGCGCGCAGACCACTTCTGGATCATCGATTCCGGCACCGTCGCCCTCGACATGCGGGTGCCCGGACGCCAGGCCCCCGTGATCGAGACCCTGGGCGCCGGGGAACTCCTCGGCTGTTCCTGGCTGTACCGGCCGTACACCTGGCGGTTCGGGGCCCGGACGACCGGGCCCGTGGGCGCGCACGAGTTCGACGCCGAGGCCGTACGGCGGATGTGCGAGGCCGATCCGGACATGGGGCGCTCGATCGCCCTGTGGGTCGGCGAGTCCATGGTGCGCCGGCTCGGTGCCGCCCGCACCCGGCTGCTCGATCTGTACGCCCCCTACGGCAGCGGAGGCCGGGGCTGAGCCGTGCGGTCCCGGGACCTGACCACTCGGCCCGCGATGCTGCCTGGTCGGCCCCTGCAGCCCGCGCCCCGGCCGTGAGACGTTCGAGTTGAGAGGCAAGGGGGTGTCGGCATATGGCGGACACGCGGCCCACTCGGGTGAAGAAGGTGCGGTTCTGGCGCTGGCGGCACAATCCGCTGCGCCGCCCCAGCGACACCGCCGAAGCGTGGATCGTCCTGGCCACCTGGATCGTCGCGCTGGCCGGTGGCGTGTTCGCCGGCCAGGCCGCCGACGCCGCCATGCAGGACAGCCTCGCGGCACGACGGGCGACGCTGTCCCCCGTGTCGGCGGTGCTCACCCAGGACGCGGACAAGACCCCGCCTGTGACGACCGGTGACGGCGGTGACGGGGTGGTCTGGGCGAAGGTGCGCTGGACGGCCGCCGACGGGTCCACCCACACCGGCCTGACCAGGGTCGAGCCGAGAAGCAAGGCGGGCTCCACGGTCAGCGTCTGGACCGACCACCGGGGTGGGCTGGTCTCCAGCCCGCCGAGCGCCGCGGAGGCGCGCCTGCAGTCCGAACTCGCCGGTGTCCTCGTCGCGTTCGGCGCCGGCGGCGCCGTGGTGGGCTGCGGCTGGGTGGTACGGCTCCGTCTCGACCGGCGGCGGCTGCGCAACTGGGAGACCGAGTGGGCACAGGTCGACCCCCAGTGGCGCAAGAAGATGAACGGCTGACACCGCCGACAGCGCCGCCTCTCACTGGAAGACGGCGTGGACCTCGCTCTCGGTGGCGGTGTGGGACAGCACGAGGATCTCGTCACCCTCCCGCAGCTCCAGGTCCGCCGCAGGAGTCAGCGGATCCCCGCCCCGGACGACGGCGGCCACCACGATGCCCGGCGGGACGGCCAGCTCCCCGAGGGCGCGCCCGGCGGCCCGGGAGCGCGGACCGATCGTCGTCTCGATCACGTTCACTCCCGCCTTGCTCAGCCGCAGCAGCGCCACCGTGTCGCTGGCGCTGGTGGCCTCCTCGACGAGGGAGACCAGGGGCGCGGCGGCCGGCACGGCGGTGTCGACGCCCCAGTGCTGGGTGAAGAGCCAGGCGTTGTCGTCGTCGTTGACGCGGGCGATGACCCGGGGCACCTTGAACTGGCGCTTGGCGAGCAGGCTCACCACCAGGTTGTCCTCGTCCTCGCCGGTGGTGGCGACGACAAGGTCCGCCGCGTGCGCGCCCGCGTCCTCCAGCACGCCCGGTTCGCACGCGTCACCGGCGCGCACCTCGGCGGGGAGGCGGTCCCGGAGCGCGGCCACACGGTCGTCGTCCTGGTCCAGGAGCGTGACCTGGTTGCCGGTCCCGCCCAGCACCTGGGCGATCTGGGTGCCGAGGCGGCCCGCCCCGGCGATGATGATCCTCATGTGCCGAGCTCCTTGTCCAGGAAGCCGCGCAGCCGGCCCAGGGCATCGGCCGCGACGGCGAACGTGACCAGGTCGTCCGCCTCCGCCGGGGTGTGCGGGGTGGGCAGGAACGACCGCCCGCCGCGGGTCACCTCGACGACCCTGATCTCGCCGTCGACCTCCAGGTCGCCCATACCGCGGCCGGTGAGGTAGGCGGGCAGCCGGGAACGCAGCAGCATCGTCTCCCCGTTGCCGAAGTCCAGCTCCGGGGTGAGATGGCGGTGCAGCAGCATCTGATGGAGCTGGTGCACGGTCCAGCGCACGCTGGCGATCGTCGGGATGCCCAGGTCACGGTAGATGTCGGCGCGCCGTGGATCGTAGATGCGGGCCAGCACGATCGGCACCCGGTACGTCTCCTTCGCCGTGCGGGCGCTGACGATGTTGGTGTTGTCGCCGGAGGTGACGGCGACGAACGCGTCGGCCAGTTCGATGCCGGCCGACTCCAGCAGCGCGCGGTTGAAACCGTTGCCGTGCAGGATCTGACCGGTGAAGCCCGCCGGCAGCAGCCGCCGGGTTCTCGGGTTGCGGTCGATGACGCGCACGTCGTGGCCCTCGTTGACCAGCTGGACGGCGAGCGCGGAACCGACCCGGCCGCAGCCCACCACGATGACCCTCATCGCGCGACCTCCTTTCCTGTCGGGGCTCCTGTCGGGGCTCCTGTCGGGGCGGGGACGGCCCTGCGGCGCACCCACCACTTGCGGGCCTCCTCCGCACCCAGCAGCAGCACGCCGAAGGCGACGAGGACGGCCCAGTCGGCGGCGGTCAGGGGTGCCGTGTTGAACACGTCCTGCAGCAGGGGCACGTAACTGATCGCGGCCATCAGGCCGATGCCGAAGCAGCCGGCCGCGATCAGCCGCGGGTTGGAGAACAGCCCGACGCTGAACACGCTCTGCCGGTCCGTCCGCACGGCCAGCGCGTTGAAGAACTGGCTCACCACGATCGCGGCCTGGGTGAGGGTGATCGCCTTGCGGTAGGCGGGGTCGGAGCTGGTGAAGTCCGCATACGGGATGCCCGAGGCGTGGATCTGCCAGAAGAACACCGCGCACACGCCGATGGACTGCACGGTGCCCAGGAACAGGAACCGGCGGACCAGTTCGGCGGAGAACAGCCGTTCGTGGCGGGAGCGGGGCGGACGGTCCATGGTGTCCGGCTCCGGCGGCTCCGCGCCCAGGGCCAGCGCGGGCAGCACGTCCGAGCCCAGGTCGATGGCGAGGATCTGTACGGCGGTGAGCGGGACCAGCGGGAAGCCGGCGAAGGCCGCGGCGAGGATCGGGGCCAGCTCGGCGATGTTGTGGCTGAAGAGGTAGGCGAGGAACTTGCGGATGTTGCGGTAGACCGACCGGCCCAGCTCCACCGCGGCGGTGATCGAGGCGAAGGAGTCGTCCAGCAGCACCATCTCGGAGGCCTCTCGGGCGACGTCGGTACCGGTGGCCCCCATGGACACGCCGATGTCGGCGTGCTTGAGCGCGGGTGCGTCGTTGGCCCCGTCACCGGTGACCGCCACCACCTCGCCGCGCGCCTGCAGCGCCGCCACCACGCGCATCTTGTGCTCGGGGCTGACCCGGCACAGCAGCAGCTGGCTCTTCTGCGCGAGCAGCGCGTCCAGTGCCGCCGCGTCCATGCCGTCCAGGCGGGAGCCGGTGACCACGGTGGGGGAGGGGTCGGTGACGATGCCGACGCGGCGGGCGATGGCCTCGGCGGTCAGCGGATGGTCCCCGGTCACCATGACGATACGGATGCCGGCCCGACGGCAGGCGCGCACGGCCGCGGCGACCTCGGGCCGGGGCGGGTCGAGCATGCCGATCAGACCCAGGAACGTCAGACCGGCCTCGGCCTGCTCCGCCGTTCGCGGCGCCTCGCCGACCGGGCGGACGGCCACGCCGAGAACGCGCAGTCCCTTCCCGGCCATGGTGTCGTTGGCTCCGACGACGGCGTCCCGCAGCTGCGCTGTGAGCTCCCGCTCCACCCCGTCCACCCGCATCCGGGTGCACCGGGCCAGCAGCTCCTGCGGCGCGCCCTTGACGCACAGGACGTCACCTTCGGGTGTCCGGTGGACGGTGCTCATCAGCTTGCGCACCGGATCGAAGGGGAACTCGCCGATCCGCGGTGCCGCCTCCTTCTCAGCGCCCGGGTGCAGGCCGGCCTTGGCCGCGGCGACGAGGATCGCGCCCTCGGTGGTGTCGCCGAGTACCCGCCAACCCTCGGAACCCGAGGGCGGCACGAGCCGGGCGTCCGTGCACAACACGGCACTTCGCAGCAGCTCGCGCAGCTCCTCCGCGCCGGACACCTCGCCCACCGGGGCGTATCCCACGCCGGACACCTCGTGCCACGCCCCGCCGCTCCACATCCGGGTGACCGTCATCTCGGCCTGGGTGAGCGTGCCGGTCTTGTCGGTGCAGACGACGGTGGTCGAGCCCAGCGCCTCCACCGCCAGCAGCCGCTTGACCAGCGCCTGCCGGCGGGCCATCCGCCGTACACCGATGGCCAGCGACACCGACAGGGTCGCGGGGAGCCCCTCGGGCACCATCGCGACCATCACCCCGAGCGCGAACACGAAGGCGGACACCAGGGGCTGGCCCGTCTGCAGGCGCAGCGCGAACATGCCCGCGCCGATCGCCACCGCGAGCGCCGCCACGCGCCGCGCCATGACGGCGACCTCGCGCTGCAGGGGCGTCTTCTGGCGCGGGGCCTGGTCGGTGAGCCGGAAGATCCTGCCGAACTCGGTGGCCGCGCCGGTGGCGTACACGACGGCCTTGCCGGAGCCGGAGACCACCGTGGTGCCCATGAAGACACAGTTGCGGGAGTCCAGCGCGGTGTCCGAGGCGGTCGGTTCGCCGACCCGGGCGACGGCTGCGCTCTCCCCGGTCAGCGGCGCGTTGTTCACGGACAGGCCGTGGGCCTCGACCACCCGGCAGTCCGCCGACACCGCGTCCCCCGCCTCCAGGACGACCACGTCCCCGGGGACCAGCGCACCGGACGGCAGCTCCAGGCGTTCGCCGTCCCGCAGCACCCGGCAGGTGTGCGGCACCATGGCCTGCAGGGTCTCCGCGGTGCGCTCGGCCGAGTACTCCTGCACGAACCCGATCACCGCGTTGAGCACGACGACGCCCAGGATCGCGAAGGCCAGCTGCAGGTTCCCGACGTCGCGCGGGTCCTGCAGGGCGTAGGCGAGGAAGGTCAGCGCGGACGCCGCGATCAGGACAAGCGCGAACAGGTCGGTGAACTGGGCCAGGAAGCGCCGCCACACCCCTTTGCGGCGCGGACGCGGCAGTTCGTTCGGTCCGTACCGCTCCCGCAGTGTGTCGGCCGCACCTTCGGACAGCCCGCGCGGTGATGTGGCGAACCCGGTGAACACCTCGTCGGCGCGCAGCCGTTGCACGGGCGGCGCCGACTCGGCGGGTGGCGTGAGCGCCGGCCCCCCGGCGCGGTCGGCCGGAGCACTCGCGGCGAGATGACTCGGCACCGGACCCCCAGAAGGTGGGACGACTCTGTGCTCCACCCTTCGCCCCGTGAGGCGGAGCCGCCATGGGCCACCCGGTCCCCATCCGTGGGCGAACCCGCCCGTGTCCGGTCGACGGAAGGGCGCACGACGAAACCTGCGAGGTGGGCTCCCTTCGCCGGCATGGTCCGGATCAGGTGGTGGAGGTCGCCTTCCGGTCCTTCGACCCTCCGGCCTCTCAGCCCGTCCGTCAACGGCGTCTCCTGACAAGGGCAGTGACTCCCCTGTTGAACGACCGTTGCGGACGAACTCCCTCGCTCGCCCCGCAGGCTGCTTTCAGGTTGTGCCGTCGGCCGCGACGGGACAGGGGCCGGACGGGGTCGTACGAGGGGACCGTTCGGCCCGAATCCCCGGAGGCGATCTCCAGCAGGGCCGCTGGGTGCCGGGTGGACAGCGCCGGTGGGGAAGTGATGACGACGCGGAGCGCCTCGACACGGGCGGGCGGATCGGCGGCCATCGTGAACTCCGCGCGCACCCGCAGTCCGGCGCGGGGAAGCCCGTGCCGGAGGACGTACCGGCCGGAGTGGAAGGCGACGCACGTAGCCAGGGACGCGGTGAACAACTCGGCGGGGGTGGCGGCGACATCCGTGCCGTCCGCCTCCATGGGCTGGTCGACCAGGAGCCGGTGCCCGCGCACGTCGACGCCGTACGCGTCGTCGTGGACATGGGTGACGACGAGCACGGGTGCCTCGGCATCCGGTTCATCCCGCGCGATGCCGGTGTCCGGTGCCGTGCGGGTCAAGACACCTCCTGATCGGGGGAGCTGTCAGGCCGCGGTGAGGTGGTCCGTCACGTCGAGCACGTCCGGAATGCACGCCACCGCGTCGGTCAGCCGGGGGATGAGGTCCGTGGGCACCGGACCGGAGAGAGTGACGACACCGTCGTGTACCTCCACGTCCACGCGCGCGGGACCGATCCCCAACAGGTCCGGCAGGACGTGGGAGACGACCTCGTCACGAATCGCGGCGTCGTCCCGGACCAGGGCGTGCAGCAGTTCGCCACGGCTGACGACACCCACGAGCCGCCCCTTGTGGTCGGTCACGAACACCTGCCGGACGCGGGACCGGGCGGCGTCGCGCGCGGCCTCGACGACCGGGGTCCAGGGATGCGCGGTGAGGGCCGGCGCCGACATCAGCGTGACGGCCGTCCCGCCCACGGTCCGCGGTCGGCGACCGAGCAGTTTGCCGAGCGTACCGGGCTTGGCGTCGGAGGAGGCCTGCGCGGCGGCCCGGGCGAGCAGGTCGGACTCGGCGACCACGCCGACGACCCGGCCCTCGGCATCCACCACGGGCACGGCGCCCAGCTGCTCCCGCGCCAGCATGCGCGCGATGTCCATGAACGGTGTGTCGAGCGCCACCCCGACCACGGTCCGCTGTGCGATGTGGCTCACCTGGAGCTCCGTGGGGGGCGTCGGACGCTCGGCGGGACGGGGGGTGACGGCGGGTGCTTCGGGCCCGGTCGCGGACGGCTCCGCGGCGGCCTGCGCGTCGTGGGCGGCCATGGCATGCAGGTACCGCACCATCAGGTTCTGCCGGAACTCCTCAACCGGCTTCCGGGCGAGGGAGGGCACCGCACGGCGTGCCTCCGCCGACGCCGCTCCGGCTTCCCGTGTCCTACGGTCGTCCATGGCAGCCTCCCACGGTCGGCGCGGATTTCGAGTCCTACGCTCACCATCCCGCCCGCCCCGCTGCCACGACAGGGCCGCCTGGCCCCTTCCGCAGGTCAAACGGCCCCTGTGGGGGGAATCGACCCATTTCGTAGCGTGAAGACAGGCCCCCGGCGGACACCGTCGTCGGGCTGGGAGGTTTCATGCCTGGGTTCCGCGAGTTCCTCGCCCGTTTCCGGCCGGCCGGGTCACCCGGTCCAGCCGTCGGCGGTGCCGTCCCCCCGGACCGCTCCGCGGAGCTCACGGCGGAGCTGGAACCCCCGCTCACCCTGCTGGACGGCACGACGGCCGAGGCCGCCGCGATACGCGAGGCTGCCGTGCGCGAGGCCGCGGAACGCCGCCGCAGGGCCACGGAACGGGCCGACCGCATCGTACGGACGGCACAGGAGCGCGCCCAGGGCGTCAGGCGGGAGACCGCGGACCGGCTCGGACAGGAGACCGCCGCTGAAGCGGCCCGCACCGACGCCGAGGCCCAGCGCGCCGTACGGGAACTGCGGGAACGAGCCCGCGAACGTACCCCCGAGCTGGCTCGACGCCTGGTCGGTCAGGTCGTCGGCGAGTTGACCGGGGCGGTCGGCGACGAGCCGCACCCACGACACCGGGGAATGCCATGGGCGCCGGATGGGTCGCCGGAGTGACCCGGGCCGAGGCCATGGCCTCCTCGCGCGCCGGTCCCACGACCGCGCGGCGCCTGGCCACGGCGGCGAACCTGTCCGACGCCCTGCGCCTGCTGTCCGCCACGCCCTATCGTCGGGGACTCGACGTGAGCGCCGGGATCGAGAAGGCGCAACGCGCCGTCACGGAAGCGCTCGTATGGCAGTTGCGCGTGCTGGCCGGCTGGCAGCCCCGGTCGGGCTCCGCCGCCGTACGCCTGCTCGCCTCCGGTTTCGAGATCGCGAACACGCGCGGCCGCATGCGGTCTCTGTCCGGCGCGTCGGCGCCGCCGCCGTACCGGCTCGGCGCGCTGTCGACCGCCTGGCCCCGGCTGTCCGGCGCCCCGTCCCGAGCCGGTGTGCGGGCCGCCCTGGCCGCCTCCTTGTGGGGAGACCCCGGCGACGAGTCGCCGGCTGCCGTGGTCACGGGGATGCGGTGGTCGGCGGCCGCACGCACCGCGGCGAACCTGCCGCCCGCCACCCGGTGGGCGGCAGGCGAGGCCGCCCTGCTGTGGGTGCGTGAGGTCTTTCTGGCAGGCCGCCCGCCGCCCCCACCGGTCGTCCGGCACGCGAGCCGGCTGCTCGGTGCGGCAGCCGTGGACGCGGCGTCGTTCACCGAATTCCGGGCCGGCCTGTCGCCGACGGCTCGATGGGTGCTGGAGGGCGTCGAGCGGCCCGGGGAGTTGTGGCGGGCCGAGGCCCGCTGGTGGACCACCGTGGAACGGGACGGACTGCGCCTGCTACGCGACGCGCGCTTCGCGGTGTCGCCCGTCGTGGGGGCGGTGGCGGTGCTGTGCGTCGACGCCTGGCGGGTGCGGGCCGGCCTGCAGTGCGCCGCACAGGGCGGCCGGGCGTTGGAGGCATTCGATGAACTCCTGGGCTGACTCCCTGACGCCGACGCGCATGCAGCGGGTGGCCGTCGTGGCACCCCGCGCCGCCCTGCGGGAGGCCCTGGTCCGCGTGGCCGACGCCGGCTGCGTCGAACTCGACGCCACCGACGACTCGGGCCACGGCGCACCCGGGCCGGCCGCCCGGCGACTGCAGGAACTCGGCCGCGGTCCCACCCAGCCGTTGCTGTCCGCCGCGACCCCCGATCTCGACGCGCTCACGTCGACAGGACGGGCCGACCTGCTCGCCGGTGAGGCGCAGCTCGAGACATACCGCCGGGCCGCCGTACGGCACGACACCGTGGCGGCACTGGCCGGCTGGTGTCCCACGGCCGAGATGCCGCGGCTTGCGGCCCGGCTGGCGGACCTCGGGGCGGCCGCCGTACCACTTCGGGCACCGCGCGGGCTCGACCCGCCAACCCGTCTGGATGACACCGGTACGGTACGGCGCTCCCTGGTGCCGTTGGTCCGCACCTACGGGACGGTGCCGTACGAGGACGTCGACCCCACGATGCCCGCCGGAATCGCCTATGTGGTGATGTTCGGCATGATGTTCGGCGACGCAGGTCACGGCATCCTCCTGCTGTTCGGTGCCCTGCTGCTGCGCTCCGGCCGGGTGCGCCGACTCGCCCCCCTGCGGCCCCTGTGGCCCTTCCTGCTCGCAGCGGGAGCGACGAGCACACTGGCCGGCATCGCGTACGGAGAGTTCTTCGGCCCGACCGGCGTCCTGCCCGTCCTGTGGCTCGCCCCCCTCGACCAGCCGTTGCGTCTGCTGGGCGCCGCGATCGCCGTCGGCGCGGTCCTGCTCGCCCTCGCCTACGCGGCGGGCATCGTCAACCGGTGGCGCGAAGGCGGCCCCGGCCGTGCCCTGTACGCATCGTCCGGCATCGCCGGGGCCACGGTCTTCCTCGGGCTCGCCGTACTGGCCGCGGGCGCCGCGCTGCACACGACGCTCGTCGTGGCGTGCGGCTCGGCGCTCGTCCTCACCGGGCTGGCGCTGGCCGGGACGGGGCTGTTCACGGCTTCCGGCGGCGGCCCCTCGGGCGCGTTGCAGACCGGTGTGCAGCTCTTCGACGTGGTGATCCGCATCGGATCCAACACGGTGTCCTTCGCCCGTCTCGCGGCCTTCGGGCTCACGCACGCGGCACTCGGCGCCATCGTCTGGCAGGGCACCACGGCCCTGGCCGGGACCGGCCCGCCGGGCATTGCGGCAGCCCTCCTGGTCTTCGTCGTCGGCAACGCGCTCGCCTTCGCCCTGGAAGGGCTCGTGGCGGGCGTCCAGGCCCTGCGTCTGGAGTTCTACGAGCTGTTCTCCCGGGTCTTCGACGCCGAGGGCCGGCCCTTCAGGCCCTGGCACGTGCCCACCGAGACTTCGTCCGGGCGGCGGACGGACGCCACACCCACGCCCCACAGCACGGAGGTGACGACATGATCGCCTGGCTGATCGCACTGCCGGTGCTCGTCGCGGCGTTCGCCGTGACCCGGCGCCTGATGCGGCGACGCAGTCCGGCCGCGCTGCGGTCGATTCTCGCGGCGGACGGCGCACTGTTCGCCGGAGCCCTCGCCCTTCTGCTCGTGGCGCTGAACGGTGGTTCGGCACACGCCGACACCGCGGCCGCCGCGCAGGGCTCGGGTTCCGGCTCGGCGGCCCTCATCGGAGCCGCCATCGCGGTGGCCGGCGCCTCGATCGGCGCCGCGATCGCGGTCGCGTACACCGGCGCCGCGGCGATCGCGGCGATGAGCGAGCGGCCCGAGCTGTTCGGGCGGGCCATGGTCATCGTGGGCCTCGCCGAGGGCATCGCGATCTACGGCCTGGTCGTCGCCATCATCCTGATCGGGAAGAGTTGACCATGCGGGTGGCGGCGATCGGAGAACGGCGGCGCGTCTCCGGGCTGGCGACGGCCGGGGTCGTCGTACTGCCCGCGGAGGACCCCGAGTCGGCGCGGAGCGTCTGGCGCGAACTGCCCGCGGACGTCGGCCTGGTGATCCTCACCCCCGCCGCGGCCACCGCCCTCGGCCCCGGACTCCTCGACGCAGAGGAACCGCTCACCGCGGTGATGCCGCCATGACGCCGCCCACCGACGCCACCACGGCACTCGCCCCCGTGCGGACCAGGCTCCTGCGGGACGCGGCAGCGGACGCCGAAGCGCTGCTGAGCGCCGCCGGCGAAGAGGCCACGGCCGCGATCCGCGCGGCCGAAACCAGGGCGGCCGGCATCCTGGCGGAGGCCCGGCGCGAGGGAGCGCGGGACGCCGAGCGCATCCGAGGCGCCGACCGCGCCCGTGCCCGCCGCACCCATCGGGCCCGGGAACTCGCCGTGCACCGGGAGATCTGGGAGGAACTGCGCCTTCAGGTCGTTCGCGGGGTGGAGGAACTGGGCGGCAGCACGGCGTACCCGGCTGTCCGCCGACGGCTGACCACCTATGCGCAGCGGGTGCTGGGCCCCGACGCGCGGATCACCGAGGCGCCCGGCGGAGGAGTGGTCGGTGAGGTTCCCGGGCGGCGGATCGACTGCGCTCTGGCCACGCTCGCCCGGCGGGCGCTCGACCGGGCCGGAGGGGAGGTGGAGGAGCTGTGGGCACCGTGACGTTTCCCGGGCCCGGCACGGGCCGCATCCTGCGCGTCGCGGGACCGCTCGTGGAGGCCGAGCGCGTCGGCGGCACCGCCATGCACGACCTCGTCGCCCTCGGAGAGACGGGACTGCCAGGAGAGGTCGTGGCGATCCGCGACGACATCGTCACCGTCCAGGCGTACGAGTACACCGGTGGCCTCGCCCCCGGCATGCCCGCCCGTCCGCTCGGCAGCCCGCTGTCGGCGGCGCTCGGCCCCGGTCTGCTGGGAGGTGTCTTCGACGGGCTGCTGCGCCCGCTGTCGGCGGCCGGCGCCTGGCTGGAACCGGGTGCCGTCGGCGACCGGTCCGACGGAGAGCAAACGGCGTGGACGTTCGAGCCCCGCGTCGCCGAGGGCGACCAGGTGGGCCCGGGAGACGTCCTCGGCGACATCCTCGACGCCGGGCCCATGACGTTCCCGGTCCTGGTACCGCCGGACTGCTCGGGACCCGTTCAACGGGTCGCCGCCGCCGGACGGTTGGACTCGGACGCAGTCGTCGCGACGGTGGCCGACACGGCGGTCCCGATGACGAGCCACTGGCCCGTGCGCACCCCCCGGCCGGTGCGTCGGCGCCTGCGGACCGGCGAGGCGCTCAACACCGGGCAGCGCGCCATCGACCTGCTCTTCCCGGTCGCGCTGGGCAGCACGGTCGCCGTACCCGGCGGGTTCGGCACCGGTAAGACGGTGCTGCTGCAGCAGATCGCCAAGTGGTGCGACGCGGACGTCATCGTCTACGTCGGCTGCGGCGAGCGCGGCAACGAAATGGCCGACGTGATCGAGGAGTTCGGCGCGCTGACCGACCCGCGCACCGGGGGGCGCCTGGCTGACCGGACCGTCATCGTCGCCAACACCTCGAACATGCCGATGATGGCCCGGGAAGCCAGCATCCACACCGGGGTCACGGTCGCCGAGTACTTCCGCGACATGGGCCTGGACGTGGTGGTCATCGCCGACTCCACCTCCCGCTGGGCCGAGGCGTTGCGGGAGTTCGCCTCCCGCACCGGCGCCCTGCCCGCCGAGGAGGGCTACCCCGCGGGCCTCGCCTCGGCGATCGCCGCCTTCTACGAACGGGCCGGGGTGGTGACGACCCTCGGCGGCCGCACCGGGTCCGTCACCGTGATCGGCGCGGTCTCCCCGCCCGGCGGCGACATGGCGGAGCCGGTCACCGCGCACACCCAGCGGTTCGTGCGCTGCCTGTGGACCCTGGACCGTGAACTCGCCTACGCGCGGCACTATCCGGCCGTCGCCTGGGCCGAGTCGTTCTCCCGCGACGCCGAGGCGCTGGACGCCCACCACGCCGCGACCGACGACCCCGACCGGCCCGCACGGCGCGCCCGCGTCGCCGACCTGCTCGCCGAGGCCGACCGGCTGGCCGACCTCGTCGCCCTGCTCGGCATCACCGCGCTGCCCGCCCGGGAGCGCGTCAGTGTCCTGGGCGGTCGGCTGGTGCGCGAGGGCGTGCTGCAGCAGAGCGCCCTGTCCGAGCGGGACGCCTACAGCGCGACGGAGAAGACGGCGGCCCTGGCCGACGCGGTCGTGGCCGTCGTCGCCCGCTGCCACGAACTGGCCCGGGCGGGAGTGCCGGCGGCCCGCATCGAGGAGGTCGACTTCTCGCCCGTGCTGCGGGCCCGCGAGGAGGCGGGACCGCACGACGCGGCAACCGTGGAGGCCCTGCGCGAGACCATGCTCGCCCGGCTCGGGGAGGTGTCGTGACCGCAACACCGGACTGGGGCCGCGTCGAGTACACCTCGGTGCGGGAGCTGAGCGGACCGCTCGCCGTCATCGACAAGGTCGAGGGCGTGGGCTGGGACGAGTTCGTACTGTTCACCGTGGGTTCGGGCGAGCGGCGGCACGGTGTGGTGCTGGAGGTCGACCGCGGTACGGCCGTCGTCCAGGTCCTGGAGGACACCGCGGGCATGGACCCGGAGCGGGTCGGCGCCGTCTTCACCGGCTCCCCGCTGCGTGTGCCCGTGGGTCCCGGCTGGCTCGGACGGGTGTGCAACGGGCGCGGCGAACCGCTCGACGGCGGACCGCCCGTCTTCGGCGCCGCCGCCTCCGCGGTGGCGGGCCGCCCCGTCAACCCGATGCGCCGCGAACCGCCGGCCGAGCCAGTGCTGACCGGCATCAGCGCCATCGACGCCCTCACCACCCTCGTGCGGGGACAGAAGCTCCCGCTCTTCTCCGCCGCAGGTCTGCCGCACCTCGAACTGGCGACGCAGATCGCCGCCCAGTCGACGGCCGGCGGGCAGCCGTTCTGCGTGGTCTTCGCCGCCATGGGAGTCACCCACGCCGACGCCGACTTCGTACGGGACGCTCTGGAGGAACGCTCCGCGGCGGGCGAGCTGGTCCTCCTGCTGAACACGGCCGACGACCCGGTGATCGAACGCATCCTCACCCCACGCATCGCGCTCACCGTCGCCGAGCACCTGGCCTTCGCCGAGGGCCGCCACGTCCTGGTCGTCATGACCGACATGACGAGCTACGCCGAGGCACTGCGCGAGATCTCCTCGGCCCGTGGCGAGATCCCGGCCCGTCGCGCCTATCCCGGCTACCTCTACAGCGACCTGGCCTCGCTGTACGAGCGCTGCGGCCGGGTCCGCGGTCTGCCGGGCTCCGTCACCGTGCTGCCGGTACTCACCATGCCGGCCGGCGACATCACCCATCCCGTCCCCGACCTCACCGGGTACATCACGGAGGGCCAGGTCGTCCTGTCCCGCCACCTGCACGCCCGGGGCGTCTATCCGCCGGTGGACGCGCTGTCCTCGCTGTCCCGGCTGATGCGCAAGGGCGCCGGCCCCGGCCGCACCCGCGAGGACCACCTCGACGTGGCCGCCCAGCTGCTGTCCGCCCTGGCCCGCGCACGCCAGGTCAGGGAGCTGGCCGACCTCGTCGGCGAGGGCTCGCTGGGCCCCGCCGACCGCGGCTACCTGGACTTCGACGAGGCGTTCGCCCACGGCCTGGTGCAGCAGGGCCGCGACGAACTGCGCACGCTGGAACAGACGCTGGAGCGTGCCTGGCAGGTGCTGCTCACCCTGCCGCGCAGCCAACTCGCCATGCTCCCGGCCAGGTTCCTCGACGCCCACGCAGCCGGGGAAGGCAGGTGACCTCATGGCCGAACCGCGCGTCCCACCCGGCCGGGCAGGGCGGCTGCGCCTGCGCCGGAGCCTGGAGGCGGCACGGCGCGGGGCCGACCTGCTCGACCAGAAGTTGCGCATCCTGCGTGACCGCCATGAGGAACTCCTGCGTGCCGAGCGGACCGCCTGGGAGCAGTGGTACGAGTACCTGGCCCGGGCAGATGAGTGGCTCCGACGCGGGCTGCTGCTGGGCGGTGAGGAGGAGCTGGAGACGATCCGCGCGACACGCCCCGCCGAACTGACGGTGTCCTGGACGTCCACGATGGGCGTACGGCACCCCGGCGCCGCGGAGTGCACGGTGCCGGCGCGCGAGGCGGACGAACCGGTGGCGTCGAACACCGCTCTCGTGCACTTCGAGGCGGCCTGTGCCGAGGCGGTGCGGGCGGCGGCGGACTACGCCGTGGCCCGTGCCGCGTCCCGTGCCCTGGGCGACGAGGCCGTGCGCACCCGTCGCCGGGTGCGGTCCCTGCGCCGCCACTGGATCCCGCGTCTGGAGGAAGCCCTCCACGCCGTGGACCTCGCCCTGGAGCAGAGTGAGCACGAGGACGCGGTCCGCAGGCGCTGGGCGGCGGGAAGCCGGCAACACGGCGGTTGACGGCAGTCCCCCGTGGCCTTCGCAGCCGTGCCGCTACGCCGACCGGCGCGGCGGTGTGCCGACGGGCGGAAGCGCCAGGTGGGCCGTGAACCACTCCCGGGCCAGGTTTGCGACCGAGGACAGCGTGCCGGGTTCCTCGAAGAGGTGGGTGGCGCCGGGGACGACGGCGATCCGGTGGTCGCAGCGCATCCAGTCGGCCGCCAGCCGGTTCAGGCCCAGCACCCGGGTGTCCAGCGAGCCCACGACGAGCAGGGTGGGGGCCCGCACGTGGGCCAGTGCGGCAGGCGTGGCCAGGTCGGGACGGCCGCCGCGGGAAACGACCGAACGGATGTCGAAGTCCACGGAAGCCGCCTCCAGCGCGGCGGCCGCACCGGTGCTGGCCCCGAAGTAGGCCACCGGCAGTCCGGTCTCACGGCGCAGCCACAGTGCCGCGGCGCCGAGCCGCCGGGCGAGCAGCACGATGTCGAAGACCTTGTGCCGATCGCGTTCCTCGTCCTCGTCGAGCAGGTCCAGCAGGAGGGTGCCCAGTCCGGCTCGGCCGAGTACGTCGGCGACGTACCGGTTGCGGGGGCTGTGACGGCCGCTGCCGCTGCCGTGCGCGAACGCCACGACGGCCGGCGCCCCGTCGGGCAGCGTGAGCCGTGCCGCCAGCCGAACCCGCCCTGCGGGGACGTCGACGTCGCCGTCCGGCACCGGGCGCGTGGCCCGTGCCAGCAGGTCGGCCACCTCCGTGTCGTCGACCTGGGGGAAGGCGTCGTACCAGGCGCCGACCGAGCCGAAGAAGTGCGGGGAGCGCAGACAGACCACCTCGTCCGCCGATTGCCGCAGGCGGCGCACCGTCCGCTCCGGACCGACCGGGACGGCGACCACCACCGGGCCCGCGCCCTGACCGTGGACGACCTGGCACGCGGCCTCGGCGGTGGCGCCGGTGGCCAGACCGTCGTCCACCACCACGACCGTCCGCCCGGCCACCGGGACGGGGGGACGGTCGCGCCGGTAGAGCGTCAGCCGCCGTTCCAGCTCGGCCCGTTCCGCCCGCTCGACCGTCCGCTGCGCGTCGGGCCCCACCCCGGCCTCCCGGAGCACGTCGTCGTTGAGCACGCGCACGCCGTTGTCCCCGACGGCTCCGAAGGCCAGCTCCGGCTGCCGGGGCACCCCCAGCTTGCGCACCACCAGGACGTCCAGGGCGGCGCCCAGCTCCCGAGCCACCTGGAAGGCCACGGGCATCCCGCCCCGCGGCAGGCCCAGTACCAGGACGTCCTTGCCACGAAGGTGTTCCAGCCGCCGGGCCAGGCGGCGCCCCGCATCCGTACGGTCCTGGAAACGCACGGGCCACCTCCTCCTGCGCACCGTCCGACAGGACGGTGAGACGGTCCCTGTCCGCTTCCATCGTCCCGCTGCTCCGGCCCCGCGCCGGGGGGCCACGAGCCCCGTGCGGAGCGGGCCACCCAGGCCGTCCCCGGGGCCATTGGGCCCAAGGCAGAGCAGGGGCGCCCCAGGAGGCTGGAGACACAGCCGGTGCAGGACCGGAACGACGACCGCCCCCTGGTCGACCGGCCCTCCGCCGAAGGAGGGTGACGTCATGATCACTGTGGTACCGCGGCCGGAGGACACGACGCGTGGACCGGCACGGCCCGCGCTGCTGACCTTCCTGGGCGGTGTGGGGACGGTGACCGGCAGCAAGTTCCTCGTCGAGAGCGACCACGCCCGCGTCCTCGTCGACTGCGGGCTGTTCCAGGGACTCGCCGAGCTGCGCAGGCGCAACTGGCGCGAACTGCCCTGCGACGGTGCGGACATCGAGGCGGTCGTCGTCACCCACGCCCATCTCGACCACTGCGGCTATCTGCCACGGCTCGTACGGCACGGCTTCCGGGGCCGGATCGTGACGACGGAGTTCACCGCACGGCTGATGGAGATCGTGCTGCGCGACAGCGCCAAGCTGCAGACCGAGGCCGCCCAGCACGCCAACGAACACGGCTGGTCCAAACACCGGCCCGCGCAGCCCCTCTACGACGACTCCGACGTGGACCGCACGCTGAAGCTCCTCGATCCCGTACCGTCCGGTACCACGACCGACATCGCCACCGGGACGAGTGTCACCCTGCATCCCGCGGGACACATCCTCGGTTCGTCCTGGGCGGCGCTCACCCTGGAGGACGGCGCCGTGCTCGCCGTCAGCGGCGACCTCGGACGTCCCGGCCATCCGCTGCTGCGCCCGCCGGAACCCTTCTCCGGGGCGGATGTCCTGCTCATGGAGTCGACCTACGGCAATCGGCGTCACGAGGAGCAGGCGGGGCGCGCCCACTTCGCCGACGTGGTCTCCCGTACCCTCGCCCGCTCGGGCACCGTCGTCATTCCGTCGTTCGCCCTCGACCGCACCGAGGTCGTCCTGCACGAGCTCACCGAACTCCGCCGTGCGGGCCGGATACCGGCGACGGTGCCGGTGTACGTCGACAGTCCGATGGCCCTGGCCGCGCTCGGCGTCTACCGTGACGCTCTGGCGACGCGGGCTCCCGAACTGCGCCCGGAGGTGCTGGCCGAGGGCCCGGCGGCGCTCAGTCCGGACCCGTTCCGGGCCGTGCGGTCACTGCAGGAGTCCGTCGAGCTGGGGCATGCGGCAGGACCGGCCGTCATCGTCTCGGCGTCGGGCATGGCCACCGGAGGGCGTGTGCTGCACCATCTGCGGCGCGTGCTGCCGGATCCCCGCAACGCCGTCGTCGTGGTGGGCTTCGCCGCCGCGGGCACCCGGGCCAGGGACCTCGTCGACGGAGCCAGGGCGCTCAAGATGTTCGGCGAGTACGTGCCGGTGCGCTGCCAGGTCGCGGACGTGCCGCACTTCTCCGCGCACGCGGACGCGGCACAGATCCTCGACTGGCTGCGCGGCGCTCCCGCCCCGCACGTCACCTATCTCGTGCACGGTGAGCCGGAGGCGTCCGCGGCACTGCGCGAGCGCATCGACCGGACGCTGGGCTGGACCGCAGTCGTGCCGCGCTCCGGAGAGCGGGTGCTGGTCCGCTGAGGGCTCAGTAGGGCATCGGGCGCCCCGACGGGGTGCGCAGGTCCTGGGGCTCGGGGCGGCGAGGCGTCCCGGGGCGACGGGTTTCGTGAGTCCTCTTCATGACCGTCGCCTCCTGCGGGACATGGGGGAGGTTCCGGTGCCTCGGAACACCGCCACCGAAAAGCCTCGTCCGCCGCCGGACCCGCGGCCATGAGGCCACCGGCCTGCGATCATGGGCCGGGCCGACCTCGGCACCGGGGCCGGTCGGCCCATCCCGTGGGTGGCGGACGCCGCGGGACCCGGGACTAGGGCCGCTAGAGACCTCAGTTCGGGACGATCGGCTCATGTGCCGTGCTCCGCAACGGAGTTGGCTGGAGATGACAGGAACGACGCCCATCCGAGAGGGGGAGAGGACAGTGGGTACGAGTCTCACACCGGAGTTCTACGAACGGTTCGCCTTGCTGCTGGTCGCGGCGATGGGCGTGACCTTCGTCCTCACCATGCTGTTCGACGCGCTGGCGCTGCGGCTGGCGCGGCGGCGCGGTCAGACCCCGCCGGCGCCGCCGCCGTCGGTTCCGCCGACGAGGATGCCCCACCCGCCCGCGGGCACGGACCACCGTACGCCCGTCGGCTGCTGACGACCCGGCGCGCGCTCAGCGCGCCAGAGTCTCGGCGATCCGGGCCGTCCAGTCGTCCACGGCGTCCCAGTCGCGGTAATCGCCGAACCGGCCGCCCACCAGACGGAACATGATCCGTCCGGCCGGCGGCAGGTGGGCCGGTGCGATGACGCCCGAGAACAGGGCGTGATCCCGCGGGAGCAGATCGCCGGGCAGGCTCTCCACGATCACCGGCGCCTCCCTGGGCGCCAGACGCCTCCAGGGTCCGCGCAGGGCGGCCGGCATCCCGACACTGAAGATCCACAGCGGTCGTGCGCCCAGCAGGTCGAGGTTGTCGCGGACGAAGGCCTTGGCCGGTTCGAGCCAGGTCTGCCCATGCACGGCGCTGCCCAGGACGAACGCGGCGTACGCGTCGGCGTCCTCCACCGTGCCCAGATCCCTTGCCTCGACTCTCAGTCCGGCCTTCGCCAGACCGGCCGCGACGCGGTCGGCCGTCTCGCGCGTCGATCCGTGGACGGTCGCGTATCCCACCAGGACGTCCATGACGTCACCTCGGCATGTGATCTACAGGGCACCGCTGCGGATGCCGACGGATTTCCCGGCAGCCCCGAGTGCCCCCTCGGAGCGTTCCGGGGCGGGCACCGTGACCACGGGGACCGTGGCGTGGCGCAGACACTCACGGCCCACGGCACCCACGCCGGGCAGTTGCCGCTGCGGGTGGGAGCCACGGCCCAGAGCGAGGAGCAGGGCCCCGCGTGCCTGCTGGAGCAGGACGCGGACCGGTGGCCCCTCCACGAGCACCGCGTGCACGGCCGGGTCGACGCGCGGGCCGAAAGTCTCGTGCACCGTGTGGGCGAGGAGGCCGGCCGCTCGTTCCCGCTGCTCCGCCGCCGTGGGGCGCGCGGCGACGGGAGCGTAGGGCGCGAAGCCGGCCGCGGCCGGCTCCCACGCGTGCACCACCACCAGGCGCGTGCCCAGAGCACGCGCCTGCTCCAGCGCCCAGCGCAGTGCCGCCCGTGACGCCTCGGATCCGTCCACGCCCACCACGATGCCCTTGTCGCTGATCCGTTCGCTCACGGCTGCCTCCCCGGACGGCTGTCTCCCCTCCACCGTGCCGCGACCCGCGACCCGGTGGCGTGGGCCCACCGGGACCGTGCTGGTGCCGAGCGGCCCCTGTCCCACGGTCGGGACAGGGGCCCCGCGGCCCCGGGGTCGCCGCCCGCCGGCAGTGCCGGTAGTGCCGGGGGGCGGCACCCCGGGCCGGGGGGGGGGGCCGCGCGCCCCCTGCCCCCGGGGCGGCCCGGGCCCCGCCCGCCACGGGGATCGCCGCCGGCAGTCAGTGCCGGTAGTGCCGGTGGTCGTCACCAGGGCCTATGTAGTGCCGCTCCTCGATGACGGTCTCGTTGTCGCCGGGCCGCTGGTGGCCGGCCACGGTGGCCATGAACATCAGCAGGCCCAGAATGCCGGTGGCCATCAGGATGAAGCCCACGACGACCGTGTCGTGGAAGACCAGGAACGAGCCCCCTGTCAGCAGCCCGACCAGCAGCAGTGGGGTCGGGAAGGTGCGCATGGCCGTCCTCCTCACTTCACGGCGCCCGGTGGGGCACCGACAGCTCACAACTTGCGCAGCCAGTCCTCCGAGACCCCGTGCAGGGCCTGTGCGGCGGGTTGGTGGCGGGTGTCGTCGTACCGGTAGGTGAGCCGGTCGACGACGGCGACGACACCGTCGAGGCGGCGCGTCAGGGAGAGCGCGACGGACTTCTCGCTGCGCCGCTCCAGGCGGCCCGTGAGGGTGACCACGCCGTCCCGCACGCCGACCTGGACGATGTGCGGGGTCAGCCAGAGCGCGTTGACGAAGACCTCCTGGCGGACCTCGCGTCGAATGGCGTCGTCCGAGCGCAGAAAAACCCGCAGCAGGTCGTGCCGGGTGACGATGCCGACGAGCCGGTCCTCCTCGTCCACCACGGGAAGCCTTTCGACGCCGTGCCGCATCATGACGCGGGCCGCCTCGGTGGCCGTCGCGTCGGCGTGCACGGTGACGGCGGGCTTCGACATCAGCTCGCCCGCGGTGCGTGCGCGGCTCTTCGCGCCGGCGTGCCGGATCCCGTGGCGCACCCTGCCCAGCCACCCGCCGGGAGAGCCCGGCTCGGACCGGGACTGGTGCAGCACGAGATCGGTCTCGGAGATCACCCCGAGGACCCGGTCCTCCTCGTCGGTCACCGGCAGTCCGCTGATGCGGTGCCGTCCGAGCAGCCGGGCCACCTCCTTGAACGCGGTGTCCGGGTGCACGGCGACGACGTCCCCCACCATCAGGGCGCCGACCTTCACGGGCCTCATCGCTGGTCCTCCTTCCCCACCGCCGGCCGTGGGTCAGCGCAGCCGGCGCAGATACGGGTCATGGGCGTGCCGCGGCTCGAGCCGCACCCGGACGTCCAGGACGCTCACGCCCCGCGGCCCGGACAGGACCGGGTTGAGGTCGGCCCGCGCGAGCTGCGGCAGGTCGCAGGCCATCCGGGACAGCCGGTGCAGCAGCTGCTCCAGGGCCTCGACATCGGCGGTTGGGCTGCCGGCGTAGCCGAAGAGCAGCGGGGTGGTGCGCGAAGACGTGATGAGTTGGCGCACGTCGTGGTCGGTGAGCGGGGCCAGGCGCGCGGTCCGGTCGGCAAGCAGCTCGGTCGCTGTACCGCCGAGTCCGAAGGTCACGAGCGGACCGAAGACCTCGTCCTGCTCGACGCCCGCGAACCACTCGGTGCCGCGCTCCGCCAGCGGCTGGATCACCACGCCGGTGAGCCGGTCGCCGAAACGGGCGACCAGGTCGCGGTGGGCGGCCCGTACCTGGGCCGCGTCGTGCAGATCGAGGTGGACGGCGTGCTGCTCGCTCTTGTGCAGCAGCCCCTGCCAGTGGGCCTTCATCACGACCCGGCCGTCACGGCCCGCCAGGCGTTGCGCGGCGGCGACCGCCTCGTCCTCGTCCCGCGCCCAGGCCCAGGGGAGCTGCGGGACGCCGTAGCAGCCGAGCAGGGTGGCGATGGCCTGCGGGTCGAGCCAGCCGCCCTCGGGGTTGTCGTCCAGGAAGGCGGCGACCAGATCCCTGGCCCGGTGCGTCTCCACGTCCGCCAACTCCGCTACCGAAGACGGCGGTTGGGTGAGCCAGCGGGACCGTGCGGCGGCATGGGCCAGAGCGCGGGCGGCGTCCTGGGCGTCGCAGTAGGCGGGGACTTTGTGCTCGTTGCGGGCGGCGAGCAGGTCCACCCGGGCGGCCTGCGCGGGGAGTACCGCGACGACCGGACGGGGGAGCGGACCGGGGGCGGCCGTCAGGGAGCGGACCAGGTCGTCGCCGGTCGCGGCGGCGACGGCGGTGGGCACCAGGGTCACCAGGACGGCGTCCACGGCCCCGTGCGCCGCGAGGCGTTCCACACAGGCGCGCAACTGCTTCTCGCTCACGGCCGCCGTGGTGTCCACCGGGTTCGTGGCGGTGGCGCCCGCGGGCAGCAGGGTGAGGAGTTCGTCGATCAGGTTCGTGCCCAGCGCAGGCACGCTCAGGCCCATGTCCGCACAGGCGTCGGCGGCCAGCACGCCTCCTCCCGCGGTGTTGGAGACCACGGCGACCTTCGTACCGCTCGGCAGCGGCTGGGAGTGCAACAGGGCTGCCGCGTCGAGGAGTTCGGCCATCGAGTGGGCGGCGGTGATGCCGGCCTGGGTGAAGAGGGCCTGCCGTGTCGCGGCGGGGGGCGCGGTGCGCCGCCCGGTCTCCGACCTGCCGGCGTCGACGGTGAGGACCGGCATGCGGCGGCTTACCCGGCGGGCGGTGCGGGAGAAGGCGCGCGGGTTGCCGAAGGACTCCAGGTGCAGCAGCGCCAGCTCGGTGCGGCCGTCGCTCTCCCACCACTGCAGCAGGTCGTTGCCGCTGACGTCGTACTTGTCCCCCAGCGACGCGAACGACGAGACACCGATGCCCAGCCGGGACAGCCCGTCCAGCAACGCGATGCCCACCCCGCCCGACTGCACCGCCACACCCGCCGTACCCGGGCTCGGGTGATGGGCGGCGAAGGTCGCGTCCAGGCGGACGGACTCGTCCGTGTTGGCCAGGCCCAGGCAGTCGGGGCCCGCCAGCCTCATGTCGTAGCGGCGGCAGGCACCCGCCAGAGCGCCGGCCTGGTGGGCGTCGAGCCCGGAGGAGACGACCAACAGCGCCCGTACACCCGCCTTTCCGCAGTCCTCGGCCGCCTGGGGGACGGCCGGCGCGGGCAGGGCGATCACGGCAAGGTCGGGGACCTCGGGCAGCGCTGTCACGGACGGGTACGCGTGCACCCCGGAAATCGAGGAGACCTCCGGATGCACGGCGAAGACACGGCCCCGGAACGACCCCCGGCAGATGTTGCGCAGGATGGCACGGCCCAGGGACCCGGGCTTGCGTCCGGCGCCGACCACCGCGACCGAGTGGGGCTGGAGCAGCGGGCGCAGGCTGACGACGTCGGCGGTGCGGCTCCGGGTGTCGATGGCGCTCAAGTAGCCCTCGTCCTCGGTGAGACGGACCGTCCAGGACACCTCGGGGCCGTCGTAATGGGGCAGGACGTGCAGCCCGAGGTCGAGGAAGACCGTCCTCAGCTCGTGGTTGTCGGAGAGGGTGTCCGCCGTGAACGCGGTGACACCCGCCGCGCGGGCGGCGTCGGCGAGGTGCTCCACCAGCAGGGTGGCGACACCGTGGTGGTGCCAGCCCTCCGCCACCGCCAGGGAGATCTCGGCCGTGGTGCCGGGCGGTACGACCTCGTACTCGGCCAGGCCCACGAGCCGGTCGGCGTGCTCCGCGGCCAGGGCACAGTAGCCCGGCCGGGCGGGACCTGCGCCGGCCACCCGGTCGGCGGCCTGTGCGGCGGAGGCCCGGCCCACGGTGAAGAACCTCTGTCGCAGGTTCTCCGGCGACATCTCCTCGTACAGCCGCCGCACCGCGTCACGGTCACGGTAGTCGGCCCGCCTGATGCGGACGGTCCTGCCGTCGGTGAGCAGCGCGTGCACGGGTGCTTGCCGGACGTCGGTCATGGCACACCTCTCTCCAGGTCTCACCTTCAGCGTCCGCCCCGGCCGGCCGGCGCCCCAGGGGCTGACCGGGCCGGAAGCCGGGCCGAGCGGCCCTCGCCCCCGCGTGCAGACCGTCGCATGGGCCGAACGGCCCCGCCCGGGGCCGAACCACCCCTCGTGCGCCCCGGCCGACGGTGCGACCGTGAAGGTGGAGCCCCGTGCCGCACACCCGTGCGGTCCAGGAAGGTGGTGAGGACGATGATGGAGCTGCCCCTTGTCGTAGGTGTCGACGGATCGCACGCGAGCCTGGCCGCCGTGGACTGGGCGGTGGACGAGGCCGCCCGGCACGGTCTGCCGCTGCGGCTCGTGTATGCCTCCCTGTGGGAGCGTTACGAGGGCGCGGTGCCCTCCACGACGCTCGACCGTCCCTCCGAGCAGGTGATGGCGGAGAACATCGTCGGAGCCGCCACCGAGCGGGCCCGGCTGCGCAACCCCGAGGTGAAGGTGTCCGCCGAGGTGGTCCCCGAGGAGGCGGCCGACGCGTTGCTGCGCGAGGGCAACAACGCCTCCGCCGTGGTGACCGGCTCGCGGGGGCGCGGTGAGCTCCAGGGGTTGCTCCTCGGTTCCGTCGGCCTGACGGTGGCGTCCCGTGCGTACTGCCCCGTGATCGTGGTCCGGGGCGACAAGGCGGGGCTCGCGGGCACGCACGAGCGGATCGTGCTCGGGGCGGGAGACCCCGCGACCGGCGCCGAGGCCGTGCGGTTCGCGTTCCGGGAGGCCGAGGCGCGTGGTGGCGTGCTCGACGTGGTGCGCGCCTGGCGCTGCCCCGCGCTCGAGGGTGCCGACCACCCCCAGTTGGCGGGTGACCCGGCGCATCAGCACGAGCAGCAGGCATCCGCCCTGATCGACGCCCTTCTGCACGACGCGACGGCCGACCACCCGGCGGTCCGGGTGCGCCGCAACACGGTGGAGGGCCCGGCCCGCACGGTGCTGCTCAACCGCTCCGCCGCCGCCGACCTGGTGATCATCGGAGCGCGTCGGAGGGCCGGCCACTTCGGGTTCCAGCTCGGCCGGGTGGGGCACACCCTGCTGCACCACGCGGACTGCCCCGTGGCGATCGTGCCGCAACGCGTGTGAGCGCGAGGGTGCGGGGAGGCCCGGGGTGACGGACTGGATCTGGGAGTACGAGGGCTACGACCCCGCGGACGAACGGCTGCGGGAGTCCCTGTGCACCCTGGGCAACGGCTGCTTCGCCACCCGGGGTGCACTGCCCGAGTGCGCCGCCGACGAGGTGCACTATCCGGGCACCTATGTCGCGGGCTGCTACAACCGGCTCACTTCCGACGTGGCCGGACGCCGGGTCGAGAACGAGGACATGGTCAATGTGCCGAACTGGCTGCCGTTGCGGTTCCGGCTGCCCGGCGGACCCTGGCTGACGCCTGACGCCGCGTCCGTGCTCGACCACCGGATGCGTCTGCACCTGGCTTCGGGGCTGTTGGAGCGCCGGACCCGGTACGGGCTGGGCGACGGCAGTGAGTTGACGGTGCGTCAGCAGCGGTTGGTGCACATGGCCGATCCCCATCTGGCGGCCCTGCGGACCGAGTTCACGGCGGAGGGCTTCTCCGGTGACCTCGAGGTCGAGGCGGCCCTCGACGGCGGCGTCACCAACGCGGGCGTGCCGCGCTACCGCGACCTGGACGGCCGCCATCTCACCCATGTGCACACCGGCACCGCCGCCCCCGACACCGTCTGGCTGCGCTGCCGTACCCGTACCTCGGACATCCGGATCGGCATGGCGGCCCGGCTCACCGCCGACACGCCCGTCACGACCCGGCACGAGGAACCCCGCGCCGTCCAGCACGTCCGGCTTCGGCTGACGGCCGGCCGCACCACCACCCTGGACAAGACCGTCGCCCTGCACACCTCACGCGACCCCGCCATCAGCGACCCGCTCTACGCCGCCGTCGAGCGCGTCGGCCGGGCATCCGGCTTCGACGAGCTGCTGGAGTCCCACCTGACGGCCTGGGACCAGCTCTGGCGCCGGGCCGAACTGGACGTCCAGGGGGAGCCGGGCCGCATCCTGCGCCTTCATCTCTTCCACGTCCTGCAGACCCTGTCGCCGCACACCGCCGACCTCGACGTCGGGGTGCCGGCCCGCGGCCTGCACGGCGAGGCCTACCGGGGCCATGTCTTCTGGGACGAACTGTTCGTCCTGCCCTACCTCGACCTGCACTTCCCCGAGGTCGCCCGCGCCCTGCTGCGCTACCGTCACCGCCGCCTGGAACAGGCCTGCACCGCCGCCCGCGAGGCCGGGCGCAGGGGCGCGATGTACCCTTGGCAGAGCGGCAGCGACGGCCGCGAGGAGAGCCAGCGTCTGCATCTCAACCCGCGTTCCGGCCGTTGGCTGCCCGACCACTCCCGGCTGCAGTACCACGTCGGTTCGGCGATCGCGTACAACGCCTGGCAGTACTGCCAGGCCAGCGGCGACACGGAGTTCCTGCACACCAAGGCCGCGGAGATGCTGCTGCAGATCGCGCGCTTCTGGGCCGACTCGGCCGTCTACGACGACCGCATCGAACGGCACCGGATCAAGGGCGTCATGGGCCCCGACGAATACCACGACGCGTATCCCGGCGCCGACTCACCCGGCCTCGACGACAACGCTTACACCAACGTCACGGCCGCCTGGGTGCTCACCCGGACCCTGGAGCTGCTCGACTCCCTGCCCGAGCCCCGGCGCCGTGAACTCGTCGAGCGCACCGGCCTGGACGGCGGCGAGCTGGAACTGTGGGAGGACGTCTCCCGCACCCTGTACGTGCCCTTCCACCGGGGCGTCATCAGCCAGTTCGAGGGCTACGGCGACCTCGCCGAACTCGACTGGGACGGCTACCGCGAGCGCTACGGGGACATCCGCCGGCTGGACCGGATCCTGGAGGCGGAGGGCGACAGCGTCAACCGCTACCAGGCCTCCAAGCAGGCCGACGTCCTGATGCTCGGCTACCTCTTCTCACCGGACGAACTCCAGGGCCTGTTCAAGCGGTTGGGACTCCGGCTGGACGCGGGCACCTGGCAGCGCACCGTCGACTACTACCTGCGCCGCACCAGCCACGGCTCCACCCTCAGCGGTCTCGTCCACGGCTGGGTCCTGGCCCGCGCCCGGCGCGCGGAGGCCTGGAAATACTGCCAGGAGGCGCTGCGGGGCGACATCGCCGACCTGCAGGGCGGCACCACCGGCGAGGGCGTCCATCTCGGCGCCATGGCCGGCACCCTCGACCTCGTCCAGCGCGGACTGACCGGCCTGGAGACCCGCGACGGCGCGCTGTGGCTGGACCCGGTGCCGCTGCCGGAGCTGTCCTCGTACGGGTTCGCCCTGCGCTACCGGGGCCACTGGGGCGTACGGCTGCGGCTCGCGCACGGGCGGCTGGAGATCGCCGTACCCGCGTCGGACGAGCCCCCCATCGACGTACGGCTGCCCGACCGCGTGGTGTGTCTGCGGCCGGGGGAGACCGGACACCTGCTGCTCGCCGGGCAGGGCTGAGCCGCAGGCTTGGGCCCATCGGCCCCCCGGGACAGCCCTGGCGGCCCCTGTCCGCGCCGGTGCACGGACCCGAGCCTGGTCGTAGGAGCGGGTCGAGCCAGGGAGGTGCTGGTCATGCCGGTGCCGGTGATCGTGGGGGTGGACGGATCGGCCGAGAGCCTTGCCGCGGCCTCCTGGGCCGCCCGGGAGGCGGAACGCCGTGGCCGGGGGCTGCGGCTGCTCCACGCCTGGGAATGGAGCCCGCCCACGGGGCGGGAGAGGCCGGACGGCGCCGTTCAGCGCCATCTGGCGCGGCGGGCCCTGCGGCAGGCGGAGGAGTACGTCCGCGAGACCAGCCCGGGCACGCGCCTCACGGACGAGCAGGTCGAGGGGCCGGCGGTCGCCGCGCTGCTGCGGGCGGCCGGACAGGCGGACCTGCTGGTACTCGGCTCGCGCGGACTCAGCGGGTTCACCGGCTTCCTGGTGGGGTCGGTGGCGCTCGGCGTGGTCGCGAGGGCTACGCGGCCGGTGGTCCTCGTCCGGGCAGGGGAGCGCGCCGAGGACGAGCACATGCCCGCCTCCGACGGCAGCCTCTCCACCCGGACCCGCTGCCGGGACGTGGTGCTGGGCGTCGACGCGGACGACCCGGCCGAGGCGGCGATCGCCTTCGCCTTCGAGCAGGCCCGGCTTCGCCGCGCACGGCTGCGGGCGGTCCACGCCGGTCCGGCGCGCGCGGCGGTCGACGGCCCGTGGGACGCGGTGGACCGGGAGGGCCTGCTCACCGACGTGCTGCGGCCGTGGCGGGAGAAGTACCCCGGCGTCGAGGTGGCGGAGACCGTCCTACCGGGCCGGGCCCAGCCCGTGCTGATCCGGGCCGCCCGCCCCGCGAGTCTGCTGGTCGTCGGCCATCGTGTCGCCCAGCGTCCCCTGGGTCCGGTCACCGGACCCGTCACGCACGCCGTGATCCACCACGTCGGCTGTCCGGTCGCCGTGGTCCCGCACTACTGAGCGAGGTGACCCGCTGTGTACTGGTACCACCACGGGATGAACGGCTGGGGCTGGTTCACGATGTCTGTCGGCACGCTCCTGTTCTGGACCGTGCTCATCACCGTCGGCGTGCTCCTCTACCGCTCCCTGGGCCGCGGCTCCGACCGCCCGCACACCCCCGCCGCGACCTCGCCCGAGCAACTGCTCGCCGAGCGGTTCGCCCGCGGCGAGATCGACGAGGAGGAGTACCGGCGCCGTCTGGCCGTGCTGCGCACGGACGGCCCGAGCCTCACGAAACACTGAGGAGGTGCGCCCCATGCCGGCGCGACCACTCGACGAGAGCACCGTCGCGGCACTGGTCTCCGCAGCGACGGCCGCACCCTCCCTGCACAACGCGCAGCCCTGGCGCTTCCGCCACGACTCGGCCACGCGCACCGTCGAACTGCGACCGGACCTCGGCCGGGCCATGCCCCGCACGGACCCCGACCACCGCGCCCTCCATCTCGGCTGCGGCGCGGCCCTGTTCAACCTGCGGGTCGCCGCCGCGCACCACGACCTGCACACGGACACCGGGATCCTGCCCGATCCGTCCGACCCGTACCTGCTCGCCACCGTCAACCTGACCTCGACCGAGCGTCCCGACCGTGAACTCGCCCGGATGTTCCCGGCGATCGCCCGCCGGCACACCAGCCGCCACCCCTTCGAGGAGAAGACCCTCCCGGCCGACGTCCAGGAGGCGCTGCGGGAAGCCGCCGAACAGGAGGACGCGCAACTGGTCTTCCCCGACCAGTGGCATGTCGAGGCACTGCTCGACCACGTCCACGACGCCGAGGGACGCGACTCGCTGGAACCCGAACGCGTGGAGGAGGTACGGCGCTGGACCCGGGCCGGTGAGGCGAGCGCCGACGGCATTCCCGAGTACGCCTTCGGACCGCGCAGCAGATCGGGCCGCGCACCCGTACGGGACTTCGCCGGGCGCGGCCACCTGCCCGGCCGCCCGGCCGTCGCCTTCGAGACCACTCCCAACCTGGCCCTGCTGGGCACGGCCCACGACCGCCCCGCCGACTGGCTGCGCGCCGGACAGGCCCTGGAAAGGGTGCTGTTGCTGGCCACGCTCCAGGGACTGGCCACGGCACTCACCTCCCACGCCCTGGAGCGTGCGGACCTGCGCGCACTGGCCCGTGATCCCAGGTCGTCGATGGGGTTCGTGCACATGGTGCTGCGTCTGGGATACGGGCCCGCGGGCGTCGCGACGCCGCGCCGCCCGGTCTCCGACGTGCTGGAGACGGTCTGAGCACAGGCCGACCGGGCACCGCGCAACGGGACCAATGGACCGCACCCGGGACCAGCGGCCGCTCACCCGGGCCGACGCCGCCGAGCAAGATCGAAGCAAAGGAAACCTCCGCAGCGTCAAGCCCGAGGAGCATCACCATGCCCAGCTCGACGAGGAGCGCGGCGAAACCCGCTCCCGGAGCCCGACTCGGTCTGCCGGCCGCGTCCGCTCTGGTCATCGGCAGCATCATCGGCACCGGCGTATTCGCCCTGCCATCGGCCCTCGCACCCTACGGGCCCATCGCCCTGGTCGCGTTCGGCGCCGTCACCCTCGGCGCCCTCGCGCTGGCCCTGACGTTCGGCGCACTGTCCGGACGGGTCCCGGCGAGCGGCGGCCCGTACGTCTACGCCCGCGAGGCGTTCGGCGAGTTCGCCGGATTCCTGAACGCGTGGTCGTACTGGATCACCGCCTGGGCCGGGAACGCGGCGATCGTGGTGGCCTGGGTCGGGTATGTGGAGGTCTTCGTCAACACCGGGCACCGGACCGGGATCTCGGTGGCCATCGCACTCGTGGGCCTGTGGATCCCTGCCGCGATCAACCTCAGCGGGGTGCGCAACACCGGCGCCTTCCAGGTCGTCACCACCGTGCTGAAGTTCGTGCCGCTCGTCCTCATGGCCACCGTGGGGCTGCTGTTCGTCGATCCGCGCAACTTCGGTGCCTTCAACGCGAGTCACCAGTCCGCACTCGGCGCGATCTCGGCCGCCGGTGCCATCGCCCTGTTCAGCTACCTCGGTCTGGAGGCCGCCTCGGTGGTCGCCGGCCGCGTCCGCGACCCCGAGCGCAACGTGCCCCGCGCCACCGTCTACGGCACCGTCGCCTGCGCCGTCATCTACATCCTCGGCACCCTCGCCGTCTTCGGCACCGTCTCGCACGGCGAACTCGGCTCCTCCACCGCCCCGTTCACCGACGCCGCCAACAACATCGTCGGCGGCAGCTGGGCGGGCGACGCCGTCGCCGTGGCCGCCATCGTCTCCGGCATCGGCGCCCTCAACGGCTGGACCATGCTGTGCGCCGAGATGCCCTACGCGGCCGCCCGCGACGGGCTCTTCCCCCAGTCCTTCGCCAGGCTGCGCGGCCCGAGCGGGGTGCCGGCCTTCGGCATCGTCGCCTCCACCGTCCTCGCCTCGCTGATCACCGTGTTCAGCTACACCCGCTTCGAGGACGTCTTCACCCGGATCGTGCTGCTGAGCGTGCTCACGGCCGTCATCCCCTACCTGTTCTCCGCGGCGGCCCAGCTGTACTGGCTGCTCACCCACGGCCGGCGGAGCCTGACCCCCCGGCGCCTGGCCCGCGACGCGACCGTCGCCGGGCTCGCCATGGCCTTCTCCTACTGGTCCATCCAGGGCAGCGGCTATCAGACCGTCTATTACGGCCTGTTCGTGCTGCTGCTCGGCCTGCCGGTCTACATCTGGCTCAAGCGGGACCACGGCGAGTACGGCCACGAGACACCCGCCGGTTCCGAGATTCCGCAGGCGAGGGCGCCCGAGACAGCGTCGCCCGTCGCGCGCATCCCGCGGCAACGGGGGCCCCGCGGCCCGCGCCGGACCTTCCTCCGCCACCACGACTGACCCTTCAGGGAAGGCATGTCATGACCCGCTTCCACGTCGACTCCGAGGTCGGCCCGCTGCGCCAGGTGATCCTGCACCGCCCCGGACTCGAACTGTCCCGGCTGACCCCGCGCAACGTCGACGCCCTGCTCTTCGACGACGTCCTGTGGGCCAAGCGCGCCCGCGAGGAGCACGACGCCTTCGCCCAGGTGCTGCGCGACCACGGCGCCCGCGTCCACTACTTCACCGACCTCCTGGCCCAGACCCTGGACCTCGCCGAGGCCCGCAACTGGCTGCTGGACCGGGTCATCACCGCGGCCACCGTCGGCCCCGCCCTGCTCGACCCGGTGCGCGAACTGTGCGCCGGGCTCGACGGGGAGACCCTGGCCGGCTACCTGATCGGCGGCCTGCTCAAGAGCGACCTGCGGCTGGCGGCCCCGTACAGCCTGGTGTGGAGCGCCCTCGACGCCGAGGACTTCGCCCTCGCTCCGCTGCCCAACCACCTCTTCCCGCGCGACAACTCCTGCTGGGTGTACGACAAGTTGTCGGTCAACCCGATGGCCAAGACCGCCCGCCGCCGCGAGAGCCTGCACGCCGAGGCCATCTACCGGTTCCACCCGCTGTTCGCGGGCGCCGGGTTCGACCCGCTGCTCGAGGGGCCCGTCGGCACCCTGGAGGGCGGCGACGTGCACGTCCTCGGCAACGGGGCCGTGATGGTCGGCATGGGCGAGCGCACCACGGCCCAGGCGGTGGAGAACCTGGCCACCCGTCTGTTCGCCACGGGCACCGCGCACCGGCTGGTGGCCGTCCAACTCCCCGCCACCCGCGCCTACATGCACCTCGACACGGTGCTGACCATGGTCGACCGGGACGCGTTCACCGTGTACCCGGGTCTCGCCGACTCGCTGCGCTCCTGGACGCTCACGCCCAGCGCCGCACACGACACCGGCTTCGACGTCCGCCCGAACTCCGACCTGGCGACCGCGCTCGCCGAGGCACTCGACCTGGACAAGGTGCGGATGCTGTGCGCGCCGCAGGACGTCCGGGGCGCCGAGCGCGAGCAGTGGGACGACGGGAACAACTTCCTCGCCCTGGAGCCCGGCGTGATCGTCGGCTACGAGCGCAACGTCACCACCAACACCTACCTGCGCAAGCAGGGCATCGAGATCGTCACCATCGCCGGCGCCGAACTCGGCCGGGGCCGCGGCGGACCGCGCTGCATGAGCTGCCCCGTCGAGCGCGGCCCGGCCGTCTGACCGGCCAGGAGACCACCATGACCGTCGACCTGCGAGGCCGCTCCTACCTGAGCGAACTCGACTTCACCGCCCGCGAGATCCACCACCTGCTCGACCTGGCCGCCGACCTGAAGGCCGCCCGGCACACGGGTACGGAACGGCCCCGGCTGACCGGCCGGCACCTCGCGCTCATCTTCGAGAAGACCTCCACCCGCACCCGGTGCGCCTTCGAGGTCGCCGCCGCGGACCAAGGCGCCGCCACCACCTACCTGGGGCCCGGCGACACCCACATCGGCGCCAAGGAGTCCATCGCCGACACCGCCCGCGTCCTCGGCCGGATGTTCGACGCCATTGAGTACCGGGGCTCCGCCCACCATCTGGTGACCGAACTCGCCGCGCACGCCGGCGTCCCCGTCTACAACGGCCTCACCGACAGCGCGCACCCCACCCAGAGCCTCTGCGACGTCCTCACCATGCGTGAGCACAGCCGCAAACCCCTGCAGGACGTCGCCTACTGCTACCTCGGGGACGCCCGCAACAACATGGGCAACTCCCTGCTGTCGATGGGCGCCCTGCTCGGCATGGACGTACGCGTCGCCGCGCCCAGGGAGCTGTGGCCCGACCCCGCCCTGGTCGCCGCCTGCCGGGCGCGCGCCGAGGACAGCGGGGCACGCGTCACCCTCACCGAGGACGTAGAGACGGCGGTACAGGGCGCCGACTTCCTGCACACCGACGTATGGGTGTCGATGGGCGAGCCCGCCGAGCACTGGGGCGAGCGGATCGACCTGCTCCTGCCCTACCAGGTCAACGACAAGACCCTCGCGGCCACCGGCAACCCGGACGTGAGGTTCATGCACTGCCTCCCGGCCCTGCACGACCACGACACCCGCCTCGGCAGGGAAGTGCTGCGCAACTACGGCCTGGACGCGCTCGAAGTCACCGACGAGGTCTTCTCCTCACCCGCCTCGATCGTCTTCGACCAGGCGGAGAACCGGCTCCACACCATCAAGGCCGTACTCGTGGCCACCCTGGAGGACTGAAACCATGCGCATCCTCGTCGCCCTCGGCGGCAACGCCCTCCTGCACCGGGGCGAGCGCCCCGACGCCGCCGTCCAGCGCGCCAACATCGACCGCGTGGCCACGGCGATCGCCGCCCTGGCCATCGACCACGAGGTCGTCATCACCCACGGCAACGGTCCCCAGATCGGGCTGCTCGCCGTCGAGAGCGCCTCCGACCCGGCCCTGAGCGCCCCCTACCCGCTCGACCTCCTCGGCGCCCAGACGCAGGGCATGATCGGCTCCCTGCTGCTGCGCACCCTGTACAACACCCTGCCGGGACACCGTGTCGCCGCGCTGGTCACCCACACCCTCGTCCGGGCCGACGATCCGGCCTTCCACCACCCCACCAAGTTCGTCGGCCAGGTCTATCCCCGTCAGACGGCCCAGCTCCTGGCCCGCCGCCACGGCTGGCGGATCGCCCAGGACAGCACGGGCTGGCGCCGTGTCGTCGCCTCGCCGCTGCCCGAGCGGATCGTCGAGACCGACACGATCCACGAACTGCTCGCGGGCGGCACGCTCGTCATCTGCGCGGGCGGCGGGGGAGTCCCGGTCGTCGCCGACCGCGACAGCGGAGAGCTCAGCGGGGTGGAGGCCGTCGTCGACAAGGACCTGACCGCCGCTCTGCTCGCGGAGGACCTCAAGGCCGACTTCCTGCTCGTCCTCACCGATGTCCCCAACGTCTACGAGGACTACGGCACCCCGCGTCAACGCCCCCTGCACGACGCGACCCCCACCTCGCTGCGCCGCGGCGCCTTCCCGGCCGGCTCGATGGGCCCCAAGACCGAGGCGGCGGCCCGCTTCGTCGAGCGCACGGGCGGACTGGCGGCGATCGGCTCCCTGGACGCCGCGTACGAGATGCTGCACGGTCGCGCGGGAACCCTCGTACGCCCGGACCTCCCGGTCGGCTGAACGCATCCGGGCGGGTTCAGGGCGCGAGGGAGAAGTAGCTCTCCTCCTCCTGCGTGAAGTGCAGGCGCAGCACGGTGTTGAGGCCGTAGAGGCAGGCTCGCAAGTCGTCGAGCTGCTCGGGGGACAGTGTGCCGTCGGGCCCGGCCAGGGCGAGGTGGGTGGCCACGCGCCGGGCGAGCCGGTCGATCTCGGCGTGCGCGCGGCTCATGGTGGCCGTCGCCTCCGGGCCGCCGAGTGTCGGGGCGAGCGCGGGATACAGCTGGTGCTCCTCGGCGTACTCGTGCGGCAGCAGCCGCTCGGTCAGCAGCCGGTGCACCTCGGCCACCGCGGCGAGGCCGCCCGGTCCGGCGCCGTCCGACAGGTGGTCGGCGGCGTCGCGCACGGCGTCGAGCACGTCCCGGAGGTCGTCGTGTTCCGCCGCGAAGCGGTGGATGAGGGCTTCCGTCGAGGGCGGCACCACGGGACGGCCGTGCCCGTCGTCGCGCAGTACCCGCAGCGCGTTGAGGATCACGGCGACGTCGATGGCCTCCTGCAGCAGCGCGCCGACGGCCGGCGCGAGCAGCCCGAAGGCGGCCGCGACCATCGCGACCAGCGACAACACCATGCCGCCGAGCGCGCTCTGCACGGCGATGCGCCGCGCGCGCACGGCGATGGCGACCGCGTCGGCCAGACGGTCCACCCGGTCGGTGGTCAGGACGATGTCGGCGGCCTCGGAGGAGGCCGTGGAACCCCGTGCCCCCATGGCCACGCCGATGTCGGCGGCCGCGAGGGCGGGAGCGTCGTTGACCCCGTCACCCACCATCACCGTGACGGCGCGCTCGCGTTCGGCGCGCACCGCGGCGACCTTGTCGGCCGGTGCCAGACCGGCGCGCACGTCGTCCAGGCCGAGGACGGCACCGACCTCGCGCGCGGGCCCGGCACGGTCACCGGTGAGCATCACCAGCCGCCGGATGCCGGCCGCGCGCAGCCGACGCAGGGTGCGCGGCGCGTCGGCGCGCAGCGGGTCGCGCAGGAGTACGGCGCCGACCGGATCGCCGTCCGCGCAGAGCCAGGCCACGGCCGCCCCGTCGAGAAGCGCCCGGTTGTCCACCGACCGCGCCCACTGCGGCAGTTGGGCGCCGTCGTCGCGTCGGCCGATCGTCATCCGGCGCCCGCCCAGCGTGCCGGCCGCGCCCCGGCCGGGTTCCTCCGACACGTCCGCCGGCGTCGACAACCGCAGTCCTCGCTCGTGGGCCGCGTCCACCACGGCCTGGGCCAGGACGTGCGGCGAGTACTGGTCGAGCGAGGCGGCCAGCCGCAGCACCTCGGCCTGCTGCCACTCGGGTGCGGCGACCACGTCGAGGACGCGGGGGCGACCGGCCGTGAGCGTGCCCGTCTTGTCGAGCAGCAGCGTTCGCGCCCGGCCCAGGTTCTCCAGCGCCCCGCCGTCCCGGATCACCGCGCCGAGCCGGGAGGCCCGGGACAGACCGGAGACCACGGCCACCGGTGCCGCCAGCAGCAGCGGACAGGGTGTCGCCACCACCAGGACCGCCACCGCGCGCACGGCGGACCCGCTCAGCAGCCAGGCCGCGCCGGCGACCGCCAGGGACAGCGGCAGGAACCAGGCCGCGTACCGGTCGGCCAGCCGCACCACGGGCGCCGACTCCGCCCCGGCCTGTTGCGCCAGCCGTACGATCCCCGCGTACGTGCTGTCCCGCTCGGTGGCGGTGGCCCGCAGTTCGAAGGCGCCGCCCGCGTTGACCACGCCGCTGCGGACCGTCTCGCCCTGGAGGCGGCGCACGGTCAGCGGCTCACCGGTGAGCGCGGACTCGTCCAGCACGGCCTGCGCACCGGTCACCCGGCCGTCCACGGGTACGACCTCGCCGGGACCCACGACGAGCAGGTCACCGACGGCGACCTCGGCCGAGGGCACCGTGCGCACGCCGTCCGGGGTCAGCAGCCGCGCCGTGCGCGGCGCCCGCTCCAGCAGGGCGCGCAGATCGCGGGAGGCCCGGCGCTGCGCCGTCGCCTCGAGCGTGCGCCCGGTCGCCAGCATCAGCGCGATCAGCGCTCCGGCCAGGTACTCGCCCACGGCCAGCGTGCCCCCGAGGGCCAGGATCGCGATCACGTCGACGCCGCCGTGACCGCGCCGCAGGTCGGCGAGAACCCAGCCGACCGCCGGGACCACGGTGGCGACGGTGCCCAGCGCCCAGCAGACATCGGCCGCTTGGGAGGCACCCGCGAGGCGGCAGACGCCGCCGGCGACGAGCGCGACGGCCGTCACGGCCAGCAGCAGCGGTTCGATCCTCGGCGGCATGAGCAGCGCCGCGCGCAGGCCACGCAGGCGATTCCGTGCGGTGACTCGGTCCATGACGGTCCTCACTGGAGCGTTCGGTGCGGTTCAGTCGTGCGGGACGACGGCGACGGGGCATGCGACGTGGCGCAGGGCCGCGTGGGTGACGGGGCCGAGGTTCCACGCTCGCGCCGAGGGGCGGCGCCTGCGGCCCAGGACGGTCATCAGGGCGTGGATGGACGCGGCGGGCAGCACCTGCGCCGCGGAGCCCCGGGCGACGTCGTACACGACCTCCGTGTCGGGAAACTTCTCGCGCCACGGTGCCACGGCGGCGGCCAGCCGCCCTTGTTCGTCGGTCACGTATCCCTTGTCGGGGCGGCCGGTGGGCGGATGCGTCACCCAGGACGTCAGGGGCAGCGCCCGGACCGCGCGCAGACGTGCGCCGCGCAGATCGGCGGTGGTGAAGGCGAACTCCAGCAGCGGGTCGACGGCGGGGCCGGCCTCGCGGACGCCGACGACGACCTCCTGCCGGTCGGCCGTGGCCGGCCGCCGCGGTCCCACCGGCACGGCCGGGTCGTCCGCGCGCACGGTCACGGCGGGGCAGTGGGCCCGGCCCAGGACCTGCAGGCTGATGGAGCCGAGCAGGAAACCGGCCACCGAGCCGCGGCCGCGGGAGCCGAGCACCAGCATCGAGGCGCCGTCGCTCCGCTCGACCAGGGCCTGTGCCGCGGAGGCCGAGACGAGTTCGGTGGCCAGGGTGAGATCGCCGTGGCGATGCAGGAGTTCGGCCTCCATCCGCTGCAGCACCCGTCCGCCGTAGCTCTGCTTCCGCAGTGCCTCCTGGGCGACGGGCACATCGAGCGGTCGGGTGGTCCAGGAGTGCAGCAGCAGGAGGGGCGCGTGCCGGTCGACGGCTTCCTGCGCGGCCCACCACACCGCCGTCGCACTCGCGCTGGAGCCGTCGAATCCGACGACCACGGGCCCGCTCATCACGCACCTCCGATGCCGGCGCGGCGCGTGCCGCGCGTATGCCTCCCCATCTCCAGGCTGGTCGTCCGATCAGCCTGGAGCGAGGGCCGGACGGTGTGCGCTTGGGCCCGTAAGGCCCACTGCTTTCAGGATCAGGAAGCCGCCGACAGCGGGGCGTCCTGCAGCGCCCGCCACGCCGCGCGCCGTGGTGAGGGCGGTCCCTCGGGGCCGTAGCCCAGTCGGAGGACCATCTGGGCGTTGGCGCGTCGATCGTCCGGTGCGGACGGCAGCTGGTCGCGCAGGTCGGGCCACTCCACTGCCTGGTGCAGGAGGGAGGCGCGGACGCCGTGGGCGGTGACGACCAGCAGGACCCGTTCCAGGGCCTGTCCGGCGCGCAGCCAGTCCGTGCGGCGGTCGTGCGTGGTGGACAGCACGGCGAGCGAGGGGCGCTTCTCGAAGGGGCGGGCGGGCAGCACGGAGGGGTGGCGGTGGGCGCCGAAGTCCCGCATGGGGACGCGCTCGTGGTAGTCCTGCGGGCCGACGGCTGTCGGCGGGATCCCGAGCGCGGTGTGGTCCGGTTCCCGCACCCACTGCCGGCTCTCGGCGGACCGGTCCGCGTCCGCCGTGTTGCGCAGTTCGCCTTCGCGCGTCAGCCGCAGTACCCGGTCGACCTCGGCCGGTCCGGGAACGCCCAGCTGGGCCCCTTCGGCGTGTGCGGCTTCGGTCAGCTCGGTGAGCAGGGCGGTGGGCAGGGGCCGGTCCGAGTACGGGAAGCGGCTGCTGTGCCGGTGCCACACGGCGTCGTACAGCTGCGGCGGAGCCGTGGAGCGCGCGGCGCCGGCCAGTCGCACGGTGGCCAGCAGGTCCGGCTCGCCGGGGTGGGGCAGCAGGCGGGTGACGGGCTCCCAGCCGAAGTGGGCGACCGCGAGCCGGAGGTTGAACACCGCGCAGCCCACGGAGACGTGCAGCGCGCGTCCCGCCGGGTCGGCGTGGCGCAGGGTGCGGTGGGGCGCCGCCCGGATCTCCAGCGTGACCGTGTCCGGATCGAGCCGGAACCGCCAGGGCTGGGTGTTGTGCACGGAGGGCGCGGCGACGGCCGCCGAGACGAGCTTCTCCAGGGTCGCGACGTCCAGGACCGTGGTGGTCATGGGGGCCTCCTCCCCGCCCTGCGGCGGCCGGGCCGATGGTGACCCCACCCACGGTGGCCCCGGGCGGGCCGGCGGGGGAGGGGCCGTACGGCCTCGGAACCCGCCGGACGGCCCTCCCCGCGTCAGCGGCGCACGGGATGCTCTCCGGCCTCCGGCTGCTCCAGCTGCGAGGCGAGCACGGCGGCCTGCACCCGGCGCTGCACGCCGAGCTTGGCCAGCAGCCGGGAGATGTGGTTCTTGACGGTCTTCTCCGACAGATACAGCCGCTTGCCGATCTCGCGGTTGGTCAGTCCGTCCCCGATCAGCGTCAGGATCTCCCGCTCGCGCGGCGACAGGCTCGCCAGCTCGGGGGAGAGCTCCGGTGCCTCGGCGGGCTCGGTGCGCAGGGTGCGCATCAGCCGGGCCGTGGTCGCCGGGTCGAGCATCGACTGGCCCGAGGCGACCGTGCGGACGGCCGAGACCAGGTCCGAGCCGCGGATCTGCTTGAGCACATAGCCCGACGCCCCGGCCATGATCGCGTCCAGCAGCGCGTCCTCGTCGTCGAAGGACGTCAGCATCAGCACCGCCAGCTCCGGCATCCGGCTGCGCAGGTCACGGCAGACGGAGATGCCGTCGCCGTCCGGCAGCCGCACGTCCAGGACGGCCACGTCCGGACGCACCGCGGGCGCGCGGACCAGCGCGTGCTCGACGTTCTCGGCGTCGCCGACCACGGAGATGTCCGGCTCGGCGTCCAGCAGGTCGGCGAGACCTCGCCGGACGACCTCGTGGTCGTCGAGCAGGAAGACGCGGATGGGGTTCTCCGCCGTGAAGGTGCGTGCCTCGGTCATATCGGCCTCTCGTTCCCCTGTAGGGCGGACTGCGGACCGCCCCTGAGGCGATCATGACGCGCCCGGGCCGGTCGCACCAGGGCCGACCGGCCCTACTGCCGAACCTACGTCGAGCAGAGCCGGAAGGGGAACGAGATTGCTCTGCCGGGATGTCAGCGCGTGGCCGGACGCTTCCGGGACAGTTCCGCGGCCGGGGTGTCCTCGCCCAGGTCGAACCGTACGTCCACCACGCCCTCCACGGCCCGCACCAGCCGCGCCGCGACGGGCACCAGGGACCGGTCCCTGACCCGCCCGGCGAGCAGGACGACACCCTCGTGGACCTCGACCCGCACCGCGGACGCCGGGGCCGGGAAGAGGTAGGCCACGACCTCGCGTCGTACCTCCTCGGCGATGGAATCGTCCTCGCGCAGGAACACCTTCAGCAGGTCGGCCCGGCTGACGACACCCTCCAGCCGGCCGGTGCCGTCCACCACCGGCAGCCGTTTCACCCTGGCCCGGGCCATCGTCCGGGCGGCCTGGGCCAGGGTCGCGCCGGCCTCCACCGTGAGGGCGGGAGCGGTCATCAGCTCCTCGGCGGTGAGCGAACCCGCCTTGGCGAGGTCGGACAGCCGGCGCAGTTGCGTGTAGCGGTCGGGGTCGCTGTCGCGGAACTCCTCCTTGGGCAGCAGATCCGCCTCGGAGACGATCCCGACGACGTGGCCGCCGTCGTCGACCACGGGCAGCGCGCTGACCCGGTGGTCCTGCATGGTCCGCACGATGTCCTTGAACGCCTCCCCGCGGCGGGCGGTGACCACGGAGCGGGTCATCACATCACTGACGATGTGGGGTGTCGCGTGCGGCGTGGTCATCGCATGCTCCCGCTGCCGTAGGGGGCGTACAGGTCCAGCAGGCGGGTACGGGCCGCGCGCAGCCGGTCCGCCACGACCTCGCCCACCCAGCGGGCGACGGTCTCGCCGAACGCCGGATCCTCCTTGCACATCTCGCGGACCGCCACGGCGTCGAACTCGAACGCCCGCACGGGCGTCGCCGCCTCCGCGCCGAGGTGCCAGGTGTGCGGGGTGAACAGCCAGGACCAGCCGACGAGGTCGTTGTGCCCGAGGGACTCGATGACGGCGGCCCGGCGGCCGGGTACGTGCATGTCCAGCTCGACCGTCCCGGTACGGATGATCCAGAAGCGGTCGGCGTGGCCGCCCTCGTGGAAGAGGCGGGTGCCCTCGGGGATCGACACCTCCCGGGCCACCTTCATCAGCCTCTCCCGGTGCTCGGCGGGCAGCGCCCGCGGCAGGCTGGTCGTGACGGGACCGTTCATGGCTGGCCTCCCGGGGGACGCGTACGGAACTGCCAGTTCCAGCGTGTGCGCCCGGAATGTCGGGGACCATGGGCCACCCGGCCCCCGGGCGGGGCCGTCCGGCTATGGCGCGTCGCTCCACTTCCGGTAGGCCGCCACGGCCGTCGGCAGGGTAGGGAAAATCAGGTTCTTGCCGACCGAGTCGACCAGGCCGTAGGCCGCCAGGTCGTCCAGCAGGTCCTGCTTCACCCGGGCCAGGGCGAACACGACGCCCCGCCGGGTCAGTTCTCGGCGCAGCTCGTCCACCGCGTCCAGGGCGGTGATGTCGACCTCGACATTGGCCTCGGTGTTGAGGACGAACCAGCGAACCGGCTCGGTCTGTTCGTCCACGGCGGCCAGCGCGCGCCGCCGGAAGTCCTCGGCGTTGGCGAAGAAGAGAGGGGAGTCGTAGCGGTACACGAGCAGGCCCGGAATGGTGCGGGCGGCCGGGTAGTCGTCGATGTCGTGCATGCCGGCCACCCCGGGCACCAGGCCCTCGACGGCGTCGTGCGGGCGGGCGACCCGGGTGAGCAGCTCGGCCACCGACAGGCCGACGGCGACGATCACCCCGTACAGGATGTCCAGCGCGAGCACCCCGGCCAGGCAGCCCAGCGCCAGGAGCAGTTCGCGGCGGCGGAAGGAGGCCAGGCGGCGGAAGCCGGCCAGGTCGATCATGCGCGTGGCCGCGTAGACGACGAGCGCGCCGAGGACCGCCGAGGGGGTACGGCTGAGCAGGGGGCTCAGGAACAGCAGGACGGCGAGCACCAGAGCTCCGGCCACCAACGAGTACACCTGGCTGCGCGCGCCCGCCGAGGTGGCGAGCGCGGTACGGCTGGCGCTGCTGCTGACCGGGAAGCCGTGCACGAGGCTCGCGCCGAGATTGGCCGCGCCCAGGGCCAGGAACTCCTGGTTGGCGTCCAGGACCGCCTCGTCGTCGTCATGCCCGGTGAAGGCGCGCGCGGTGAGGATGAAGTCGGTGTAGGCGACGAGCAGGACGCCGAGGGCGGGCAGGACCAGCTGCGGCACCTCGCCGAGATCCGGAAGGGCGAGGGAGGGCAGGCCCGCCGGGACATCGCCGATGACCTTGATGCCGTACCGGTCGTCCAGGTCGAGGACGGTCACGGCCACCGTGCCCAGCACCACCGCCAGCAGCGGCCCGGGCAGCGTGGGGAAGAAGTGGGACACCGCGAACAGCAGCGCCAGCGTGGCGGCGGAGAACAGCACCGTGGCCAGGTGGACCTGCCCCAAGTGGATGAGGAACGACCACAGTTGGGCGAAGAAGAGGGAACCCTTGATCGGTACCCCGGTCAGCTTGGTCAGCTGGTCGACCACCATGATCAGGGCCACGCCCGCCAGGTAGCCGATCAGCACCGGGCGGGAAAGCAGATCGGCGACGAAGCCCAGGCGCAGCAGCCGGGCCGCCACGCACAGCAGACCGACGGTCGCGGCGAGCGTGGATGCCAGCACGGCGTACCGGTGCGCGTCGGAGCCCGCGAGCGGGGCGACCACGGTCGCCGTCATCAGGGCCGTCGTCGACTCGGGCCCCACCGACAGCAGCCGGGACGAGCCGAGCAGGGCGTAGAGGGCGAGGGCGGGAAGGATCGCCCACAGCCCGGCGACCGGCGCCAGACCGGCCACGCCCGCGTACGCCATCACCTGCGGCACCAGATACGCGGCGACCGTGGCTCCGGCCAGGAGATCGCCGCGCAGCCAGGCGCGCCGGTATCCGGCCAGCGCGGCGGCGCCGGGCAGCACGCGCCGCAGGGTGGGGACGGGCCGGTCCGTGCCAGGTGACATGGCACTCCTTCCGCAGAGTGCCCCAAGGATCCACGAGCCGTCCGGACCGGCCAACGCCGACCTGCCGGTCGCGGCCAACTGGTCCGGCGGAAGGGGCCCTTCAGCCCAACGGATGCCGACCTTCGGCATGCCGCGCCGGGCGGCCGCCGCGAGCAGATTGAGCGGTGCAGAGAAACAGCCGACCAGCACCGACTCCCCCGAAGGGACCACGATCATGGCAGTCCACGAGCACCCGCATCGTCATGTGGGATTCCGTCTTCCCTCGCTGAGGCGGGCGGGGACGGCTGAAGCAACCGCCGGTTCCACGACGGCGGTGAGCGCGTACGTCTTCGCCGGGCTGCGTCTGGTGATGGGCTTCGTCTTCCTCTGGGCGTTCCTCGACAAGACGTTCGGGTTCGGTTACGCGACGCAGTCCGGCAAGGGCTGGATCGACGGCGGCTCGCCCACCAAGGGCTTCCTGAGCTCGGTGGCCGCCGGCCCGATGGAGTCGACGTTCCACAGCTGGGCCGGGGACACCTGGGCGGACTGGCTGTTCATGCTGGGTCTGCTGGGCATCGGTCTGGCGCTCGTCTCCGGTGTCGCGCTGCGGCTGGCCGCGGTCGCGGGCACCGCGATGATGGCGCTGATGTGGATCGCGGAGTGGCCGCCGGCCAAGCACCTCTCGGACGGATCGCTGAGCATGTCCACGAACCCGTTCGCCGACTACCACCTCGTCTACGCGGTGGTCCTCATCGCCCTGGCAGCCGTGGGCGCCGGTGCGACCTGGGGGCTGGGCAAGGCCTGGGCACGGTTGCCCTTCGTCAGCCGCCACCCCTGGCTGCAGTAACGGCGGGAGGCCCGGCGGGCCCCGTGACGGGGCCCGCCGCGCCGTGCCCGGTTGGGCCGGTCGGTCCCGGTGGGGGACGAGCGGCCCCTGCAGTGGAGAGCCGCAGTTCACGAGGCTGGAAGCAGATTCCCCGATGAGGAGGCAGAACCATGGTCCGCAACGTTGTCGCAGGTCTGGACGGCTCGGCGGAGAGCCGCGCCGCAGTTGAGTGGGCGGCCCGCGAGGCGGAGCTGCGCGGCCTGCCACTGAAGATCGTGCACGCCTGGGAGCCCGTACCCGAGCCGATCGCCCAGGCACCCCTCGTCGGCGGCGAGACTCTCCAGCACTGGAGCGAGAAGATCCCCCGCGAGACCGGAGAGGGCGTCCGACTGCGCCACCCCGGCCTCGACGTCGTCACCGAACAGGTCGTCGGCACGCCCGCGGACGCCCTGACGGACGCGGCGAAGGGCGCCGAACTGCTGGCCCTCGGCTCCCGTGGCCTCAGCGGCGTCGGCGGCTTCATGATCGGCTCCGTCGGCCTGTCCGTGATCGCCCACGCCGAACGTCCCGTCGTCCTGGTTCGGGCCGGCGAGCAGGCCGCCGACGAACACGAGCCCGACCCGACGGGCATCCCGTCGGCCGCCACCCGCTACCGCCCCGTCGTCCTGGGCCTCGACGTCACCGGCCCCGACCCCTCGGTGATCGAGTTCGCCTTCGAGGAGGCCGCCCGGCGCGGCACGTCCGTGCGGGTCGTGTACGGCTGGAACCTGCCGCCGTACTACACCTACGGCCTGGCCGGCGACCCCGAGTTCCACGAGGAGATCACCGAACAGAAGGCCCGCGCCCTGGCCGCGGTGCTGGTCCCCTGGCGGGCGAAGTACCCGGCCGTCGAGGTGAGCGCCGAGGCCCGCGCGGGCAGCGCCGCCAATCACCTCGTCGACGCCTCTCACGAGGCCTCCCTCGTCGTGGTCGGCCGCCGTGTCCGGCGCAGCCCGGTGGGCGCGCACATCGGCCCCGTCACCCACGCCGTCCTGCACCACGCCACCGCCCCCGTCGCCGTCGTCTCGCACGGCTGACCCGTCCCCCCTTTTCGAGGAGTTGACCCCATGAAGGCAGCCGTCGTACGAGCCTTCGGCGAGCCCCTGGTGATCGAGGAGCGCCCCGACCCGGAACCCGGCCCCGGCCAGGTCCGTATCCGCGTCGAGGCCTCCGGGCTGTGCCACACCGACATCCACGCGGCGCACGGCGACTGGCCCGTCAAGCCGAACCCGCCGTTCGTCCCCGGCCACGAGGGCGTCGGCCTCGTCGAGAAGCTCGGCGACGGCGTCACCCACCTCACGGTGGGTGAGCGGGTCGCCGTGCCCTGGCTGGGCAGGGCGTGCGGGCGCTGCGAGCACTGCCTGTCCGGCTGGGAGACGCTGTGTGAGCAGCAGATCAACACCGGCTACGGCTGCGACGGCGGGTACGCCGAGAAGATGCTCGCCTGGGCCGACTTCGCCCAGCCGGTGCCCGACGGCATCACCCCCTTCGAGGCCGCCCCGCTGACCTGCGCCGGCGTCACCACGTACAAGGCGCTGAAGGTCGCCGATGTCAGGCCGTCCCAGCTGGTGGCGATCTCCGGTGTGGGCGGGCTCGGTCACCTCGCCGTTCAGTACGCGAAGATCGCCGGCGCCACCGTCGCCGCGATCGACGTCACCGACGACAAGCTCGAGCTCGCCGCGGAACTCGGTGCCGACCTGGTCATCGACGCCCGCAAGGAGAACGTGGGCGAGGTCCTCAAGGCGCACGGCGGAGCCCACGCCGCCATCGCGCTCGCCGTGAACGAGGCCGCCTTCTCGGCCGTCAACTCCGGTCTGCGGCGCGGCGGGAAGCTGGTCATGGTGGCCCTGCCGGCGCACGGCACGGTCCAGGTCCCCATCTTCGACACCGTTCTCAACGGCACCAGCGTGATCGGCTCCATCGTCGGCACCCGGCAGGACCTCGCCGAGGTCTTCCAACTGCACGCCGCCGGCCGTACGAAGGTCATCCACGAAACCCGCCCGCTGGCCGCCGTCAACGAGTCCATCGACGCCGTCCTGCGGGGCGAGGTCAAGGCACGCATCGTCTTCGACCTGGACGCGGGGCGGTGACGACGATGGAACTGCCCCTGGTGGTGGGCGTGGACGGCTCCGAGCCCAGCCTGCGCGCCGTCGACTGGGCCGCAGACGAGGCCGCCCTGCGCGGGGTGGCGCTGCGGGTCGTGTACGCCTCACTGTGGGAACGGTACGAAGGCGCGTCCCTGGTCGGGGAGTTCGCCGGGGTGCGCGACGAAGGGCTCGCCGAGGCCATCGTCGAGGGCGCCGCCCGCCGGGCCCGCGAGCGGCATCCGGACCTCAAGGTGAGCGCCGAGGTCGTCCCGGAGGAGCCGGAGTACGTGCTGCCGAGGCTGAGCCGCGACGCCACCGCCGTGGTGGTCGGCACCCGCGGCCGCAGTGGACTGGCCGAGGCGTTGCTGGGCTCGGTGAGCCTCGCCGTCGCCGCGCACGCGCACAGCCCGGTGATCGTGGTGCGCGGCAGCCACGACAACCAGGCCCGCAGGCCGGTCCAGGGCCGGGTCCTGCTCGGCGTGGGGGAGGACGGCCCTGCGGCCCTGCGCTTCGCCTTCGAGGAGGCGAGGCTGCGCGCGGTGCCCCTGGAGGCGGTACGGGCCTGGCGGTGGCCCGCGCACGAGACCACCGACCATCCCCTGCTGGCCGGCGAGCCCGCCCGGCTGCACGAGGAGCAGGCCGTCGAGATGCTGGAGACGGCGCTGCGGGACGCGCCCGCCGGCATCGACGTACACCGGCGCACCGTCGAGGGCCACGCCCGCCGGGTGCTGGCCGACCTCTCGCACCACGCCGATCTGCTGGTCGTCGGGACGAAGCGGCCGCACGGACACCTCGGTCGCGTCGCCCACGCGGTGCTGCATCACTCCGCCTGCCCGGTGGCGGTCGTACCTCAGGACGCGTGAGTCACAGGCTCGCCGCGTGGTCGGGAACGTAGTTCTGCAGATCGCGCGGCGAGCGTACATAGCCCGTCGACTCCGGCCGCTTCGGCAGTTCCAGGACCGGCGGCGGCACGTCGTGGTAGGGCAGCGAGTCCAGCAGGTGGGCGATCATGTTCAGCCGGGCCCGGCGCTTGTCGTCGCTCTCCACGACGTACCAGGGCGCCTCGGAGATGTCGGTGTGCACCAGCATCTCGTCCTTCGCCCGGGAGTACGCCTCCCAGTGGGTGATCGACTCCAGGTCCATCGGAGAGAGCTTCCAGCGCCGCAGCGGATCCTCCAGACGCTTGCGGAACCGCTCCTGCTGCTCGATGTCGCTCACCGAGAACCAGTACTTGCGCAGCAGGATCCCGTCCTCCACCAGCATCCGCTCGAAGATCGGGCACTGCCGGAGGAAGAGCTGGTGCTCCTCCTTCGTGCAGAAGCCCATCACATGCTCGACCCCGGCCCGGTTGTACCAGGACCGGTCGAACAGCACGATCTCCCCGGCGGCCGGCAGATGCTCGACGTAGCGCTGGAAGTACCACTGGGTCTGCTCGCGCTCGGTCGGCTTGGGAAGCGCCGCGATACGCGCCACGCGCGGGTTGAGGTGTTCGGCGACCCGCTTGATGGTGCCGCCCTTGCCCGCCGCGTCCCGCCCTTCGAAGATCACCACCAGTCGCGCGCCTTCCGCGCGCACCCACTCCTGGAGTTTGACCAGCTCTGTCTGCAGGCGCAGCAGTTCCTGCTCGTACGTCCTGCGCGGCAGAGCCGCCACCGTCTTCTTGCCGGCCATGCCGCCGCCCCTTCCCGTGGCCTGCGTGCGGACACCGGGGGCCGACCGGCCCTCGGATCACCGCCGGTCAGCCCATGGGACCTCGCCCCGATCCGCTGGACGCTCGAAGTGTAAGGAAACCCGGAGGAGAACCGCGATGACCGACGACACGACCGGTGGGCCGCGGGTCCACGCCCTGCTGGCGGACGGCACCACCGTCCGCATCCGGCCCGTGGCGCCGGCCGACCACGACCAGCTCCAGGGCCTGTACGAGGAGATGTCCCCGGAGAACCTGCGGCTGAGGTTCTTCGGCGCGAGCCGCCGCTCCGCCGAACTGGCCGCAGACCGCGCCTGCACGCGGCGGCCCGGGTACCTGGCGCTGCTGGCCGAGCGGTCCGGCCAGGTGATCGGGCTCGCCGAGTACGACACCGGGGGCGCCGGCACCGAGGCGGAGATCTCCATCGCGGTCGCCGACGGCCTGCACCACCGCGGTGTCGGCACCCTCCTCGTCGAACACCTCGTCTCGGCCGCCCGCGCGGCCGGCGTCACCGGCTTCACCGCCGACGCGCTCAGCGAGAACCGCGAGGTGCTCGGCCTCTTCGCCGACCTCGGTCTGCGCACCGCCCGGCACTTCGAAGGCCCGGAGGTGCGCTGCACCATCTCGCTCGCCGAGGACGACACCTACCTCACGGCCGTGGAGGAACGCGGCCGGGCCGCCGACGTCCGCAGCCTGCGACCGCTGCTGCGGCCCGAGGCGGTCGTGGTGGTCGGCGCCGGACGCAAGCCGGGCTCCGTCGGCCGGGCGGTCCTGCACCACCTCAAGGCCGGCGGTTTCACCCGCCGGCTGTTCGCGGTGAACCCCGCCGCGACCTCGATCCTCGGCGTGCCCTCGTATCCGTCGGTCAGCGCCCTGCCCAGGACCCCCGACCTCGCCGTCGTCGCCGTGCCCGCCGCCGCGGTGCCGGCCACCGCGGAGGAGTGCGGCAAGGCGGGCGTGCGCGCCCTGCTCGTGGTGACCGCCGGGCTCGACGCCGACCAGGCGCAGGCCCTGCTGGCGGCCTGCCGCGACCACGGCATGCGCCTCGTCGGCCCCAACTGCCTGGGGCTGTCCAACACCGACCCGGACCTGCGCCTGGACGCGACCTTCGCCGCGAACCACCCGAGCCCGGGCACGGCGGGTGTGGCCGTGCAGTCCGGCGGGGTGGGTATCGCGTTGCTGGACGGGCTGTCCCGGCTGGGCATCGGCGTGTCCTCGTTCGCGTCGCTGGGGGACAAGTACGACGTCAGCGGCAACGACCTGCTGCAGTGGTGGGAGAGCGACGGCCGCACCGAGCTGGCGCTGCTGCACCTGGAGTCCTTCGGCAACCCGCGCGCCTTCTCCCGCACCGCCCGCCGGGTAAGCCGCCGCATGCCGGTCCTCACCGTCGACGCCGGCCGCACCGACGCGGGCCGCCGCGCCGCCGCGTCCCACACCGCGGCCGCCGCCACCCGCACCATGACCAGGGGTGCCCTCTTCACCCAGGCCGGCATCACCGCCACCCGCTCGGTGGGCGAACTCCTCGAAGCCGCGGCCCTGTTGCACTCCCAGCCGCTGCCCACCGGAGCCCGCGTCGCCGTCGTCACCAACGCGGGCGGTGCCGGTGTCCTCGCCGCCGACGCCTGCGCCGAGGCCGGGCTCACCCTGCCGGCGCCCACCCCCGAACTGATCGACGACCTGCTCGCCGTACTGCCCGAGGGTGCCGCCGTTGGCAACCCCATCGATGCCACCGCCGCCGTCTCCGAGGACCAACTCGCCCAAGCCGTCGATCGGTTGACACGACACGCCGGCATCGACACCGTGCTCGTCGCCCTGGTGCCCACGGCCGTGGCCGCCGCCACCGGAGACGACCTCGTACGCGCCGTGACCCGGGTGTCCGGCCCCCGCCCGAAGCCCGTGATGGCCATACGGCTGGAACAGGCGCTCCCCGTCGAACTGTTGCCCGCGACCGACGGGTCCACCGTCCCCTCGTACGCCGAACCCCAGGCCGCGGCAAGGGCGTTGGCGCACGCGGCCCATCGCGCCGCCTGGCTCGCCCGCCCCGCCGGCACCGTGCCCGACCTCGACGCAGTGGACACCGACCGGGCCCACGCGATCGTGGAGACCTACCTCGACGCCCACCTCGACGGAGGCTGGCTCGAGCCGCGCGCCTGCGCCGAACTCCTCGACTGCTACGGCATCCCCCAGCTGCCGTGGGCCTGGGCGGAGACCGAGGAGGACGCCGTCCTGGCCGCCGAGCGGCTGCACGGCGCCGACGGCCGGGTGGTGATGAAGGGGCACTGGCCCGGGCTGCTGCACAAGACCGCCGAGCACGCCGTCCATCTCGACCTGCGGGGCGAGCACCAGGTGCGCGCCGCCTTCCGGGACCTGCAGACCCGGTTCGCCGGACTGCTCACCGGAGTGGTCCTCCAGCCGCTGGCCGACCGGGGCACCGAACTGTTCGCGGGCGTGGTCCAGGACCAGGTCTTCGGCCCGCTCGTGCTCTTCGGCCTCGGCGGCACCGCCACCGAGGTGCTCGCCGACCACGCCGCCCGTCTCGCGCCGCTCACCGACCACGACGTGCACGACCTGATCACGACCCCGCGCTGCGCGCCCCTGCTGTTCGGCGCCCAGGGCAGCGGGCCCGTCGATCTCCAGGGTCTCGAACAACTGCTGCTGCGGCTCTCCCGCATGGCGAGCGACCTGCCGCAGCTCGCCGAGGCCGACTTCAACCCCGTACTCGCGACACCGGGCGGAGTCACCGTGCTCGATGCGCGCGTGCGCCTGCTGCCCCGCAGGCCGCAAGACCCGTATCTGCGCCGACTCCGCTGAGGAGGGAACACCATGAAGCACAACAAGGTCGGCTCCGTGATGAGCACGGAGGTCGTCCGCGCCGAGTACGGCACCCCGTTCAAGGAGGTGGCGCGCATGCTCGGTGAGCACCGCATCAGCGGACTGCCGGTGGTCGACGAGGACGACAAGGTCATCGGCGTCATCTCCGAGACCGATCTGATGGCCCGCCAGGCGGACACGCCCGACCCCTTCGAACCGAGGAAGCGCTTCCGGTTCGCCGCCCTCACGGCGAGCGCCCGGCGACAGGCGGCGAAGGCGGGGGCACGAACCGCCGGGCAGCTGATGTCCGAACCGCCGGTCACGGTCCACGCCGACAACACCATCGTCGAGGCCGCCCGCACCATGGCCGAACACCGCGTGGAGCGGCTGCCCGTCCTCGACGAGGCGGACCGGCTCGTCGGCATCGTCACCCGCCGGGACCTGCTGAAGGTCTTCCTGCGGCCGGACGCGGAGATCCGCACCGAAGTGGTCGAGGAGGTGCTGGTCCGTGCGCTGTGGCTGCCGCCGCGCAGCATCGACGTCGCCGTGACCGAGGGCGTGGTCACGCTCACCGGTCACATGGAACGCAAGAGCGAGACGGAGATCGCGATCTCGATGACCCGTCAGATCGACGGGGTGGTCGCGGTCGTCGACAAGCTCACCTTCCGGCTGGACGACTCCCACATCCAGCCCGACGAACAGGCCCTGCACGGCGTGGCCGACGACTGGCTGCGCCGGATCTGACAGGAGGCGAGACACCATGACCGACAAGGTGCTGGTCACCTACGGGACGACGAACGGATCCACCGCCGAGATCGCCGAGGCCGTGGCCGACGTCCTGCGCAAGGACGGCCTCACGGTCGAGACCGCCCCGGCGGCATCGGTCGCCGACGTGACACCGTACGACGCCGTGGTGGTCGGCGGCGGCCTGTACGCCGGACGCTGGCACAAGGACGCCCGGCGCTTCGTCCGCCGGCACCGCCGGGCCCTCGCCGAACGGCCCCTGTGGCTGTTCAGCAGCGGCCCGCTGGACGCCTCGGCCTCCGAACGGGACATCCCGCCCGTGCCCGGCGTACGGCGCACCATGACCCGGCTCGACGCGCGAGGACACGTCACCTTCGGCGGCTGCCTCCAGGAGGGCGCGAAGGGACGCATCGCGCGGATGATCGTCCGCAACGGAAAGGGCGGCGACTTCCGCGACTTCACCGCCATCGAGACCTGGGCGGCGTCCGTCGCCGACGAACTGGCGGGGGCGCCCCGGTAGAAATGAACACCTGAACACGACCTCCACGAGGAGGTGCGTCATGAGCATCATCCGTCAGGTTCCCGAACTCACGGCCGAGGCGGTGCTGTACCTGGCCGCCGGAGTCCTGGCCTTCTTCTGCATCGGGCTGGCCGCCTCGCTGATCGGCCTGCCCCTGGTCCCGCTGCTGATCCCGGCCATCGTGGCGCTGGTCCTGCTGGCGCGGCGCCTGCACCGGGGACACCAGGGACCAGCGATGTAGGTCCCGGCACGATCACAGGGACGATCCCGGCGCACGGTGCGCCGGGATCGTCCCTGTCGCGAGCCGGAGTTACCGGTTCACGGTCAGCGGCACGGTGTCGACCGTCACGGGCCGGCCGTCCTTCGCCGACAGGAAGTACGCCGTCAGCAGACCGGGTCCCGAACGGGTTGCCTGGTAGGGGAAGACGACGTCGAAGCTGCCGCGGGTGCCGGTCCCGGACGTCGCCCGGACCCGGACGTCGGCCGCGGTGTGCTTCGCGGCATCGGTGACCTTGAGCCGGAACACGGCCTCGAAGGTGTTGGCCGTACCCCAGACCCGCAGCGGTGTGCGCACCGTGTCACCGATCATGGGGGACTCCACCAGGACGGCCGGGCAGACGTCCTCGAAGTCGGCTCGCCCGACCGGCCCGTTGATGACGACGCCTTCGCCGCCGAGGTGCTTCACCAGTTTGCCGTCGATCTCGAAGCGGACCTTCTGCACACCGGAGAAGCGTGTCGCGGTGAACACGACCTGCGCGAGGCGCGCCCGCATCGACAGGCTGCCGCCCCCGTCGTCGTAGCGGCCGGAGAGGTCGACCGTGGCCACGTGATCACGGATGACGACGGAGTGCAGCAGCGTCCCGGACGGGATGGCGGTGGTGCGGCCCTGGTGACGTTCCGAGCTGCTCGGCCCGGCCAGCAGGGCGCGCAGCGCACCGGTGGCGGTCGCGGGGGCCGTGACGGTGCGTGGGGCGGGTGAGACCTTGTCGCCGTGCAGGAAGTACACGGCCGTCCTGGCCGCCGGTTTGGCGCCGGCGCCGGTCGAGGCCGACGGCGTCGAGGGTTGCGGATCGGTCGAGCGGGGCGTGGTGGGTGCGCCCGAGGTGCCCCCGGACGTGCCTGTCCCCGTGGCTGCTTCTGTTCCCGTTCCCGTGGATGGAGTGGTGGACTGACCGGCGCCGTTGGAGCCGGTCGTCGTGGTGGTGCCGCAGCCGGTGAGAGCGAGGAGCGGCACGGTCAGCGCGGCCGACAGCACGAGGGCGCGGTGTCTGGACGCGTGGGCCACAGGCAGGGGTTCGGTGTTCATGGCAGTCTCCTCCGACACTTCCAGCGAACCGCGCCGGCAGCACACCCTCCAGAGCTGTCCGGCCCTGTTCATGGTCCGAACGGCACGGCGGGCGAGGGCCGTTCGGCATCGGACGGCGGACGCGGGACCCATCCCCGTGGTGCCCTGCGGCGAGGACGCTGAAGGTGCACGGTTCACGAAGGGTGGTACCGATCATGTCCGTCACCCACGAGAAGCCGGGACGCGCGGCCCTGCACCTGGCCCGCGCCGCCGCCTCCGCTCCCTCGCCGCACAACAGCCAGCCCTGGTTCTTCGTAGAGGAAGGCCACGACCACGGGTTCGAGCTGCATGCAGACGGAGGCCGCCGGATGGTGCTCACCGACCCCGGCGGACGCGAGATGGTCATCGCCTGCGGGGCGGCCCTGTTCAACGTGCGTGTCGCCATACGCCACCTGGGCTTCCGGCCCGTCGTCGATGTCCTCCCGGATCCCGCGGATCCGGACTACCTGGCCCGCGTCGGATTCGGAGCCCACACCCCGGTCACCGACGAGGAGGAGCTGCTGGCCGGGGCGATGTTCCACCGGCACACCCACCGAGGCCCGTTCGGACCCGAGCCGGTGTCCGAGGAGCTGCTGGACGCGCTGCGGGAACAGGCGCGCGCGGAGGGCGCCCTCCTCCAGGTCATCGACAGCTCCGAGAAGTTGGATGCGCTGACGGACCTGGTGCGCACCGCGGAGGAGGCGGACCGGGCCGACTTCTGGCACACCGTCGAGCTCGGCCGCTGCGTGGGACCGTCCGGCGTGCCCGTCGAGGCGTGCCGTCCGCATCCCGACCTCACGCTGCTGGCGGCCCGCGACTACCTCGGCCTGTCCCGCCGCTTCACCGTCTCGGCCCGTCGGCAGGGCCTCGGCACGGGAACCGTCGCCGTCCTCTCCACGCCGTACGACAACCGGGCCGACTGGCTGCTGGCCGGGCAGGCGCTGCAACGCGTCCTGCTCCACGCGGCGCACCATGGTGTGATGGCGGGCTTCCACACCCAGCCCCTGGAGCACCCAGCGCTACGTGCCGAATTGCGCAGGAACGTCGCCGCCGGCCGCTACCCGCAGATGGTGCTGCGCCTCGGTCACCCCATGGCCGTCCGCTGCACACCACGTCGCCCGCCCACGGAGGTGCTCAAGCAGGGCCCGCTCGCGGCTCGGCGCTGACGACGCCCGGCAGAGCTCCGTACCACCCCTCGGCACCGGGTCTCCGTAGGGAGAACGGTGGAAACCGTGAAGCCGTTCATAAGAATGGGCGAGGTTGCGAGGATGTGCTGTGCTCGGTCGGCAGCGCGGGGGGAAGGGCGCCGGCGGCCCGCCCTCACCCCTCTCGTCCGCGACAAAGCCGCACGGTGCCGGAGGACGACATGTCCGCGACCCATCGCCGGCTCACGGGGCTGTCCGTGCTGCCCTTCGCCATGATGGCCGCTGCCGCCCTGCTCGACGTCGCGGTGGGCCCGTCCGATCCGCCCGGTCCGGGAAGACGTGGCCCCTGGGCAGGAAGCCGAGGTGACGCATGGCGATGCGCATCTTGAACAGCGCAGCGCCGCAGCCGATGACTGGGTGGTGGAGAGGGAGGGTGCCCTGACGGCCGCGGCGGATCAGGAAGCAGGGCGCGCGACCGGCGGGCGGGCGCGAAGCGGTCATGACCGGTACCGCCCTTTCGTCGGCGGGTGCGTTCTCGTGGGCGCACCCGCGGGCGGCTGTCCTTCCTGGGCCGTGGCATGAGAACGGCTCGGGGCCGATCGGCCCCTGTGCGGCGGGCGGCACCGCGGCGGAGGACAGGGGCGGGCACGGAAAGGACCGCCTGACGCGGGGTTAATGGGCCGGTGGGCGTGGTCTGTGACCCGTTGGGCTCATGCCGCGGGCGGCACCGCGGTGAAAGCCTGGATGCGGATGAGGAATTGACCGAGGGCCAATCAAGCCCGGTGACGGACGACTTGGCGGGGACGGCCCGACCGGCGGGCATCCGCCGCTTCACAGCCGACGTCCTCGCGGACGACCGGCACGGCGACGCGCCCGCGCACCGTTCGGGCACCGGAGCGACCGTCGGTCCCGTGCCCGGGATCGCACCAGGCCGACGCTCTGTGACCGCGCGGACCGCGCCGAGACGAAGGGGTGGACGTGATGAAACGGCAGAAGTCCCTGTGGGACTACGCCTTGATCCACCGACGGGATTTCGAAGTTCTCCGAGGGCGGGTTCTGGGCTTTCGGCTGGTGTGCGGGCAGGAGGTGTCCGCTGGTCTGCCCAG
>NZ_JBEXXQ010000043.1:0-90212 GCF_040630525.1 Streptomyces sp. NPDC005799 | reverse complement strand
AGCCCTCCCCGAACCCCCACCCCCCCGCCCCCCCCCGCCGGCGCCGCCCGCCGCGCCGCCCGGCCCGCCCCCCGCCGGGGGGCGCCCCCCCCCCCCCCCCGGCCGGGGTCCCGTCGTCAGGTGACGGGACAACGCACACGGAGCCTTCAGGCGTACCGCGAGTTCAGGGGCGCGGGGCTGTGACATGTGCGGCTCCGCCGCGTGGGCGCGACCGGCCACAACGGACCCGCAGTCACAGCACGGCCGAACCCGCGGAGCGCCCGGCGGGGACTATTCGAGAAGCTCCGCGTACGAACCCATGGCCAGGGCGATGTCCGCCTGGGCCCAGAACCGGTGGTACGTGAACACCGGGGCGGCGCCACCCGCGAGGTAGCTCTGGATCTTCGACCACGCGGGGTCGTTCTTGTAGAAGGACCGCAGCGAGGCGAACGTCGACGAGGAGTTGATCGCGTCCCCGTTCGGCATCTTGCCGCTGAAGCCGCTCGGCACGTACACGCTGTCGCCGAAGCGGTTGTAGTCCGCCCGCGTCTCCGGCACGGCGACGCCCAGGCTGTCCTGGTAGTTGTTCCACATGCCGTCCAGCAGCGCCTTCGCCGTCGACTTCGCCGTCGCGTCACCGGACTTGGCGCCGTAGTACGTCAGGGTCTTTGCGTACGCGGCGGCCACCCCGACGTCGTTGGTGTAGTCGGCGACGGTGACGTGCAGCCCGCTGTTGGAGCCGGGGTTCGAGGCGTTCCAGGTGTCGGGCTGCCCCGACCACTGCAGCGTCGACGGGATCCGATAGGTGCCGTCCGGGTTGACCGTGGTCTTGGACAGCGCCCACTTGACCCACTTGTCGAGGACCGCCTTGGCCTGCGCGTTCCCCGTCTGCTGGTAGTACTCGGCGACCCGCTCCATCGACCACACCTGGAAGCCGAACCACTGGTTGGACGGCGGGTCGTGGTAGACGGGCTGCTGGTCGTAGTACATGCCGTAGAAGGTCGACGTACCGGCGGGCGGCGTCGCGTACCTGCCCGCCCAGCTGTTGGTCGCGCCGCCCGCGATGGCGCCCTCGGACGACTGCAGCCACTGGTAGAACTCCAGCTGCCGCTGCAGCGACTTCGCCCAGTCCGAGGTCCCGGTCGCGGACTTGGGCTCCAGATCGGCGTAGGAGCTGAGCGCGTACGCGGCCAGCGGGTTCTGGTAGCCGCCGTGCACATGGCTCGACCCGATCCGCCAGGCCCAGCCCGCGTTGGTGTCGGTCGCGCCGCCCCACGCGTAGTACCAGGACAGCAGGTAGTGCGAGGCGTCCTTGCCGGTGCCGGCCGCACAGGTCGACGGACCCACGCAGTTGCCGATCTTCTTGAAGTACTTGTCGTACATCGCGTAGCGCAGGTAGTCGCCCATCTTCGCGGCCTTGCCGACGGTCGCGGAGACGTCAGCGCCCTTGCCCTGCTGCTTGGCCCACACATCGGCCCAGTACGCGGCCTGCACCGCGCGCGCGTCGGCGTCCGGGGCGTCCGTGTACTTCCACTGCTTGGCGTAGGACGAGTCACCGGTGAACAGATCCAGGTACCCGTTCTTCCCGCCGTACTTGAAGGCGTCACAGGTCGGCTGCGGAACCGTCTCCCACACCGACTCCTGCGCGCCGCGCTGGAAGGTGTTGATGTACGACGGCCCGCTCGCCGTCGGCCCGCCCTCGCAGGTGCCGCCGGGGGTGTCGCCGTAGCCGTAGACGTTGTCGACGTCCTGAAGCCAGTGCATGCCGTACATGTCGTCCGTGCCGTACGTGCTCTTCAGCTCGCCCGCGATCGGGTCCGAACCCACGGACACCGACGTGTCGAGCTTCGCCGGGTACTCGTTCGGGGTGTCCAGCTCGGGTGCGTAGGTGGCCGGTTTGGAGGCGTTGTAGAAGGAGTTGGTGGGCTGGTCGGCGTGGGTGGGGATCATGTACTTCTCCATGAGCGCCCACGCGCCGTTGAACTTGGACCAGTCACCGGTGACCTTGCCGTACATCGCCTGCAGCCACAGAAGGTAGCTGTAGGCCTCCGACGTGGTCTCGTGCCCCTGGTCGGGGGCCTCGACGATCAGTGTCTCGACCGAGTGGTAGGGGATGCCCTGCGGCGAGAAGTAGCCGTTCGCCGGGTTGGTGATCTTCCCGTAGAGGTCCAGGAAGCGGGCGTCGTACGCCTTGGAGGCCGCCAGCTCGGTCACGGTGACCGCCGCCTTGGTGAACCCCGTCGCCGTCGACTCGAAGGACGCCGAGCCGGTGCCGGAGGAGTCGGCGGTGACGGTCACGTTCTGCGCGGTGCTCCAGTTGGACGGCGTGAACGTCAGCGACGAACCGCCGGTCACCGACAGACCGGAGTTGCCGCTCGCGCGGGCCGTCGTCACCGTGACGTTCCCGCTGGGCTGCGAGGACAGCTTCACCGCGTAGGTGCCCGACTTGCCCTGCTGGAGGCCCAGTTGGGTGGGGGAGGCGACGATCGCGGGACCGGACGCCACCGTGATGCCGGCCGGTGCCGACTCCGCGGACGCGCCCAGGCTGTCGTACGCCTTCGCCACCAGGGAATGACTGCCCACGGACAATCCGGCGGCGGACAGGGTGAACGGCGCGTTCGTGTCGGTGCCCAGCAGGGTCGTGTCGTCGTAGAACTCGACCTTGCTGATCGTCGCGTTGTCGGCGGCCGCCGCCGTCGCCGCGAGCGGGACCGCGGTGCCCTGCGTGTAGACCGCGCCGGCCGAGGGGCTGGTCAGCACGGTGACCGGCGGCTGGTGGGCGCCGGCACAGGTCGTGCCGTTGACCGCGAAGCTCGTGGGGGCGGTGTTGGTGCCGCTGTAGGTGAACTGTGCTCCGGTGGAGACGGCGGCGCCCGCGGCGATCTTCCCGTTGTAGCCGGCGTCCTTCACGCTGACCGACTGCCCGGTCTGGGACCAGGTGCCGTTCCAGCCGTTGCCGAGCTTCTGGTTGCCGCTGTAGGCGTACGTCAGCGTCCAGCCGTCGATGGTGTCCGGACCGCGGTTGGTGATCGTCAGGTCCGCGGTGAAGCCGGAGCCCCAGTCGTTGGTCTTGTAGTCGACACTGCACTGAAGTGCCGCCGCCTGTGCGGAGGTTGTGCCGGTGCTGAGCATGGCGACGGGAAGGGCCAGGGCCGCCAGGACGGCGGTCCAGAGCCGGCGCGCGGCTCTGCGTCTCCTGCTGGGGTGCATGTGCTGGTTCCTCCTTGCGGCTCGGAGAAAGTGGGGGAGGAGCAACAAGCCTTGAACCAGTGGGAGCGCTCCCATAGTGGGGACGGGGGTGGGGGCGGTCAAGGTGCTTGAAGAGTCGAAATGATTCGACGGGTTTTGGCTGAGGGAAAGTCAGGAAAGTCCGTGACTCCTCTGTCCTTTGCCGTCACTTGGCGCTAGTTTCATGGACACCAGTGGGAGCGATTCCATCAGTCGACGCGTCCGTATCGGCGCGCCAGAGCTGCAAGGAGTCGCTCATGCGACACCCCCCGCGTTCAGTACTTTTAGTCGTGGCCGGGGCGGTCGGACTTGTCGGGTCCATGACCATTCCGGTTGTCACCGCGCAGGGAGCCGCGCCCGTCTGCTCGGTGCAGTACTCGGTCACCGGCCAGTGGGACACCGGCTTCCAGGCCGCCGTGACGATCACCAACAACTCGGCGGCCCTGAGCGGTTGGAGCCTGGGCTTCGACTTCGCCGGCGGCCAGAAGGTCACCCAGGGCTGGAACGCCAAGTGGTCCCAGTCCGGCACGACGGTGACCGCGGGCAACGAGAGCTACAACGGCTCGCTGGCCACCGGCGCGAGCGTCAGCGCCGGGTTCCTCGCCTCCCGGCCGGCGTCGGGGAGCAACGCCGCACCCACGTCGTTCAAGCTCAACGGGACGACGTGCAACGTGGATTCGGAGCCGTCACCCCCGCCGGCCCAGCCGCCCTCGAGCGGTACCGCGCCCGCGCTGCACGTGTCCGGCAACAGGCTCGTGGACGGCTCGGGCGCCACGCGCCGGCTGCTCGGCGTGAACCGCTCCGGCGGTGAGTTCATGTGTGTGCAGGGCCGTGGTGTCTGGGACGGTCCGGTGGACGACACCGCGATCAAGGCGATCGCCGACTGGAAGGCGAACACGGTCCGCGTCCCGCTCAACGAGGAGTGCTGGCTGGGGCTTTCGAACGTCCAGGCGCAGTACGGCGGCATGAACTACGTCAACGCCGTCAAGGACCTGGTGGCCCGCGTCGAGGCGCAGGGCCTGACGCCGGTCCTGGACCTGCACTGGACCTACGGTCAGTACACCGGCAACTCGGCGGGCTGCTCCGATGTGCACGCCACCTGCCAGAAGCCGATGCCGGACCTGCAGTACACGCCGTCCTTCTGGACCTCGGTGGCGAACACCTTCAAGAACGATCAGGCCGTCGTCTTCGACCTGTTCAACGAGCCCTACCCGGACCGCGCCACCTCCACGGCCACCCAGGCGTGGCAGCGCTGGCGGGACGGCGGCACCTGCCCCGGCATCGGCTACCAGGTCGCCGGGATGCAGGACCTCGTCGACGCGGTGCGCGCGACCGGTGCGAAGAACGTCGTCCTGGCCGGCGGGCTCGCGTACTCGAACGACCTGAGCCAGTGGCTGACGTACCGGCCCGGCGACCTGACGGGCAATCTCGTCGCCGCGTACCACGTGTACAACTTCAACTCCTGCGCGAGTGAGAGCTGCTGGAACTCCACCCTCGCGCCCGTGGCGGCCCAAGTGCCGCTCGTGGCCGGGGAGATCGGCGAGAACACCTGCTCGCACTCCTTCGTCGACCAGGTCATGAAGTGGTTCGACGACCGGGGGCTCTCCTACCTCGACTGGACCTGGAACACCTGGGACTGCTCCTCCGGTCCCTCGCTCATCTCCAACTACGACGGCACACCCACGTCGTACGGCACCGGGCTGCGCGATCACCTGCGCGCCCTCACCGCCCCACGCCCCTGGAAGACAGGTCCGCCGCGGTCAGGCCTTCTTGGCCAGACCGCGGCGTATCGCGAATTCCACCGCCGAATAGTTACCGTCAGGGCGGTTCAGCTCGTACGGGAGTGCCGGCATCAGGGGCGGCTGGGCCATGAAGCGGGGGCGGGTGCCGTGGTGGGGCTGGGCCGCGTGGACCAGGAAGGGGTGGCAGAGGTAGACGTCGCCGGGGGAGCCGGTGGCGTGGGCGACGGGGCGGTGCGCTGAGGCCTCGACCAGCTTCGGCGCCAGCTCGAGGCCCGAGACGCCCGCCTCCCCGTACGGCTCCAGCAGGGGCGGGACGTCCAGGTGGGAGCCGACCCGGATGCGGGTCGGGGCGTCCGCCTCGGTCACCTCGCTGAACAGGAACAGCATCAGCAGGGCACGGTCCCGGGAGCGGAGGTTGGTGAAGTACCAGCTCTCCCCTTCCGGGAGGTAGCTTCCCTCGATGTGCCAGCCCGCGTCGTCCGGCTCCTCCTCGTGCGGGAACCGCAGCGGGAAGCTGCCCAGGGAGTAGCGCGGCATCCAGCGGCCCTCACCCACCAGCAGGTCGAACGCCTCATGCAGCACGGGGGAGTTGGCCGCCGCGGCGAACGGGCCCTGGGCCATGCCGCCCACCCACACCACCGGGTCCTTCCAGGTGCCGGGGTCCTGCGGGTCGTACCCCGTCTCCCGCCACAGCAGCCGTGCGCCGTCCTCGGCGACCCGGGACGGGAACGCCCCCTCGATCTTCACGAACCCGTCCGCGAGGAAGCGCTCCACCAGTACGTCGTCCATCGGGCCATCGTCGGTGAGCGGTCCCGCCGAGCGCATCCCCATTTCCTGCCGCCGGAAGCCGCGGGATGCCGCCGGAATTTGCCGTCACGGCAACTCCGCTTGCCGTCGTGCGGTGCGTCGGCGCACGCTGAGCCGCATCGGACGAGAGGCTGACTTCCATGGCGCACGGACACCACGGCAACCACGAGCACGGCACCCACCAGCCCGGTCGCCATGACCACGGCGACATCGACTGGGCGGAGATGGCCCCGCTGCTGGAGGCCCAGGCGGAGCTGTTCACCTCGTTGTACGAGAGGGCCCTGGCCTGGCTGACCGACAAGCAGACGGAACCGGGGCTGATCGTCGACGCGGGCAGCGGTCCGGGTGTCGTCGCGTGTCTGCTCGCGGAGGCCTTCCCGGGGGCCCGGGTCGTCGCGGTCGACAGCTCCGAGCCGCTGCTGGAGCGGGCCAGGGCGCGGGCGGAACGGCTCGGCGTGGGTGACCGCTTCAGTACGGTCGCCGGTGAACTGCCGGGCGTGCTGGAGGAGTTGGACTATCCGGCGGACCTGCTGTGGGCCAGCCGCAGTCTGCATCACCTCGGTGACCAGCGGGCCGCCCTCGCCGCGTTCGCCGAGCGGCTCGCGCCAGGCGGCACGCTGGCGATCATGGAGGGCGGGCTGCCGGCGCGCTTCCTGCCCCGGGACATCGGCATCGGGCGCCCCGGTCTGCAGGCGCGGCTGGACGCGCTGGAGGAGGAGTGGTTCGCCGGGATGCGGGCGAGTCTGCCCGGCACGGTGGCGGAGGCCGAGGACTGGCCGGGCCTGATGACCGCGGCGGGCCTGCGCCCCACCGGCAGCCGCACCTTCCTCCTCGACCTCCCGGCTCCCGCCAAGGACCGCGCCCGCGCCTACGTCGCCGCCACCCTCTCCCGCTTCCGCGAGGCCTTCGCCGACCGTCTCGACGCCGACGACCGCAGCACCCTCGACCGCCTCCTCGACCCGGACGACAAGGCAGGCGTCCACCACCGCCCGGACGTCTTCGTCCTGGCGGCCCACACCGTGCACACGGCCGCCCACGCGATGTGAGCCGTCCGGTTCGGGAAGCCCCCGCCCGGGGGCCGTGGCTCTTGACTTCGAGAGTGCTTCAACTGGTTCACTCCCTTCGTTCGCACGGAACGTCCGTACGGAACACAGGGGGTAACCATGTCCACCAGTACCGCGTCCCGGGTCGCGCTGATCACCGGTGGCGGCAGCGGCATCGGTGCCGCTGTCGCGCGGCGGTTGCTCGACGCCGGCTACCGGGTCGCCGTCACCGGGCGCCGGGAGGAGCGGCTGCGCGCCTTCGCCGCCGAACTCGGTGAGCCGGAGGGCCTGTTGACGGTCGCCGGGAACGCCGCCGAGTGGGACGACGTGCAGGCGGCCGTCGCGGCCACGCTGAAGGAGTTCGGGCGGCTGGACACGATCGTCGCCAACGCCGGGTACGCCACCCACGACTCGGTCGCGGAGGGCGATCCGGCCGGCTGGAGGGACATGGTGCTGACCAACGTGCTCGGCCCCGCGCTCCTCGTCAGGGCGTCCGTCGACGCGCTGAAGGAGACCGGGGGCCGGATCGTCCTGGTCGGCAGCGTGGCCGGTTTCGTGAACACGCCCGGCAACATCTACGGGGCGACCAAGTGGGCGGTGACGGGTCTCGCCGAGAACACCCGTCGCCAGGTCACCGAGTGGGGCGTCGGCGTGACCCTGATCGCCCCGGGCCGCGTGGAGACGCCGTTCTGGGACGAGTACGGCAGTCTGCCGCCGGGCCATCTGCTGACCGCCGACCAGATCGCCGACTCGGTTCTCTGGGCGATCCGGCAGCCCGAGGGCGTCGACGTCAACACCGTCGTCGTACGGCCGATCGGGCAGCCCAACTGACCCCCCCCGCAAGGGCTGTCGGGCTGCCCGGGCCGCCCCCTCAGTTGTTGGCGATGAACTGCTTCGCCAACTGCTGGCCCAGCGAGACCGCCGCGCTGTGGCTCTCGATGGGGGATACCTGCGAGTTCTTGAACAGGATGTACGTCACGCCGGAGTCGGCCCCGCCGGTCGCCGGGTCGGGGTCGATGCCGAGGGCCTTCGCGGTGGCGTACGAGGCCTCACCGATGATCTTCGTGGGACCGGTGTCGCCGACGACGGCGTACTCGACCTTGTTGTTGTAGATCACGGCGACCACACCGCCGCCCTTGATGCCGTAGCTGGAGTACTTCCAGATGCTGCTGGAGCTGGGCACCACGATGTAGGGCAGCGACTCGGCCTTCAGCGGCTTGCCGTCGGACTGATGGAAGGCCGTGTCGTTCTGGTACCAGGGATCACGGTTCTCGTTGCAGTTCGTGGTCCGCTGGCCGTCGCAGTCGATGTCCATGTCGGCCTTCCAGAACACGGCGCCGTTCTTGCCGCACACCGGGATGGTGGCCGAGGTCTCGTCGTCGGTCTTGTACTTGCCGTTGGAGATCTGGGAACAGGACGTCACCTTGGCGAGCAGGTCGGCCGCGCTGACCGAGCCCTCCCGGGCGGACGTCGGGTGGACGGCGCCGGAAGCGTTCGCGGGGAGCACTCCGGCGGCGAGCAGGGCGGCCCCGGAGGCCGCGGCGAGGGTCAGTGTTCGGATGCGCACTGTGGGGAGACCCTTCTGTTAGGAAACTTTCCTTACCGGGTTGGCGTACAAGGTGGACCCGCGAGCATGCCCGCGTCAACCCCATGAACGGCGCTGTCTGGCCGTGCCGTTGAGGCTGGAGTGGAAAGCGCCAGCTCACCGCGGGAAAGCCGGTCCCGCGTAAATGGCCGGTACACGGGTACTCGGGGCGACCACCCCGCCGCGTACCCGTCGTGTGAGGAGGCCGCCGGGTGGCCCGTACCGACCTCGTCCCGCAGCGCCGGCGCCCCGCCCGGGCCTTCGGCGGCCCGGGGTGGGGCCAGGCGGCCGGCGCGCTGTCGCTGTCCCTGTCGCCGGTCCTCATCGAGCTGTCCGGCGCGGACGCGGGCACCGCCTCCGCGTACCGCTGTCTGCTCGCCCTGCCCGTCCTGGCGCTGCTGGCGCTGCCCGAGTTCCGCCGTGAGGGCCGGCCACCCCGCCGCCAGCTGCTCGACGGCCTCGCGGGCGGCGCACTGTTCGCCGTGGACGCCCTGCTGTGGGCCAGGTCGATCACCGAGGTGGGCGCCGGGATGTCGACCGTGCTGGTCAACGTGCAGGTCGTCCTGGTACCGCTGCTGGCCTGGGCGGTGGACCGGGAGCACATCCCCCGCCGCTTCCTGCTCTGGCTCCCGGCGATGATCGCCGGGGTCGTGCTGACCGGCGGGCTCTTCGAGCACGGCGCGAGCGGCAGCGACCCCGTCGCGGGCACCGTCCACGCGGTCCTCGCCGCCCTGAGCTACTCCGGCTTCCTGTTCCTGCTGCGCCGCGGCGGCTTCCACGGACATGTCCGTACGACGTACACGGTGGTGATCCTCTCCGCGACCGTCGTCTCCGCGCTCGGCGGCGCCGCCTGGGGCGCCCTCGACCTCACCCCGCCCTGGCACAGCCTGGGCTGGCTCGCCCTGGTCGCGCTGAGCAGCCAGATCGTCGGCTGGCTCCTGGTGGCCCTCAACTCGCCCCGCCTGCCCAGCCACACCGGCGCGGTCCTGCTGCTGCTCACCCCTGTCGGGGCGGTGCTGCTGGGCGCCTGGATCCTGGGGGAGCGGCCGACGCTCGCGCAAGCGGCGGGGTGCGTGCTGATCCTGGTGAGCGCCTACGTCACGGTGGCGGGCCGCCGCACGCACCCGCGTGACGACGGGTCCGCCGAGTCGCCCTGATTGCAGCGTTCCCCGCACAGGAGAAGACTGGCCATATCGAACATTCCGCACAGCGCTCGGCTTCGGGAGGCGAGGGGCATGTTCGTTCGCACGGTGTACGTGACCGGGGATCCCGCGCAGGTCGACACGGCCATCAGGGCGCTGAACTCGCAGGGGCGGGACCTGCTGGAGGAGCGTCCCGGCTACCGCGGGTCGGGCGTCTTCGTGGACCGGGAGCTCGGCAAGCTGCTCGCGGTGAGCTGGTGGCTGACCGAGGAGGCCCGGCGCAACAGCGACGAGGTCATGCGGGAGCGGCGCGGATCGCTGCTGGAGCCGTTCGCGGCTACGACCGCGGTCGACAACTACGAGGCCCTGGTCTTCCACCAGGTCCGGCAGCCCGCGCAGGGCGGCGGACTGCGGCTCACCCGGCTGGAGTTGGACCCCATGGACGCCGATCTGCTCGCCGACACCTTCCGGGCGTCGGTGGTGCCCCGGCTGGAGACTCTGCCCGGGCTGGCCCGGGCGTCCCTGCTCGTCGACCGGCAGCGTGGACGCGGCCTGGTCGGCGCCCTGTTCACCGACCGAGGCTCCCTCGTCGCCTCCCGCGCGGCCCAGGCGGCGGCCCGCCACGAGGGCGCGGCCAAGGCGCATGTGACGGTGACCGGACTGGAGGAGTTCGAGATCGTCTTCACCGACGTCCGGGGCGCCTGAGGCTCCGCGGTCCGCATCTGAACTCGCGGCTGCCGCAAAGGGTTCGACCGGGCGCGAACCCGTCATCCTGGACATGTTCTGTTCGGGGGAACGGGGGCGGTCATGGACCGTTACGTCAACGAAGGCACCGACGGCTGGACCGAGTTGCGGGTCCACGGCGTGGGAGGAACCTCGCCGGAGTCGGAACTCGGGCATCCCGCGGTGCTGCGGGTGGCCGGGGACCGGCAGGCCGGCTTCTACCGGCGGGTCTGGGACAGCCGCCGGGGCACGGACGATCCGCCGGGGTTCCGGCGTGAGGGCTACTCGTGGGGCGGGCTGACCTCGGGCGACAACAAGCGGGCCCTGTGGCTGCTCCTGCTGCCGTTCATGCTGCTCAACATGGCCTTCTACATGGACCCGGGGCACTCCGCCGAGCGGCGGCGGCGCTCGGTGGAGGCGCGGATCGTGGCCCAGCGGCTGCTCGCGCTGTCCCTCACCGGGACCGCCGTACTGGCCGCGACCTCGGTCTCGATGGACCTGGTCGGATGGCAGTGCGGGGCAGCGGGGACGGGCGGACCGCACTGCGCGAACGGCGGTGTGGTGTGGCTGAACTGGCTGCGGTACGGATGGCTCGCCGGGACCGGACGCCATCTCGCCGTCGCCGCACTGCTTCCGCTGGCCGTCATCGGGCTGCTGTGGTACCTGGCGCACACCACGTGGGCGCGGTTCGAGAAGCGGCCCGTGCCGCAGAGCGTGCAGCACCCCGACAACCGGACCCTGCTGGAGAACCGGCAGTTGTGGAACGGGAACGCGGCCGTGCGCAGGCTGCGTCTGCTGCATGTCGCGGGAGCGATCGCGCTGGTGGGTGTGCTGCTGTTGGCGCCCCTGCCGCCCGGCCGTGACCTCACCCGCCTGTGGCACGGCGCCGGCTGGGGCACGACACCGCTGGGCGACGCGCGCAACGCCGTACGGCTGGCGCTGTTGGTTCTGCTGGCCTGGGTGGTCCTGCGGGTGGCGCTGCCGCGTACGGGGAAGCGGGAACAGCCCACGGTGGGCGAGCCGTTGAAGCGCTACCGGGACGGGTACTCGCTGCTGCCGCTCGCCGCGGCACTGCTGACGGCGGGTGCCGTGGTGGTGGCCGTGTGGCGCGACGAGCCGCTCGGGCCCGCTCCCGCCGAACTGCCGTGGCAGGTGGGGGCGACCCAGTGGGTGCTGGGCGCGCAGGGAGCGCTGCTGGCGGTCCTGTTCGTCACCCATGTCCCGGGCATGGTCGGGGCGTTGCGCGGGCGGAGGGAGGAGGACCGCGAGGCCGGCTTCGGCAACCCGGACTTCCCGCGCCCGGCGTGGGGCGGGCTGACCATGAGCGGGGTCGCCCTGCTCGCCACCGCGCTGGCGACTGCTCTGTCGGCCGGTCTGACCCTGCGCGTGGCCGAGATCCTGGGCGCTCCCGCGGTGCCGGGACAGACCCCGCACCCCGGCGGCCAGCGGCTGTTGTTCGTGCCGACCGCGTACTACTGGGCGGCCGCGGTCGGGCTCGCGAGCACGGCGGCCGCCGTGGCGCTGACGGGGATCGCGTGGGCGGGGATCCGGCGCGGCCGTGGAGCGTCCGCGCGCCGGGTCGCCGACGCCTATCCCGAGGCCGAGGTGGACCAGGACGAGCAAGGGGTGCGGTGCACGCGGATCGCCGCCTGCTGGGACCTGGCCGGACGGCTCGACGGCGCCGCGCAGTCGGTCCTCGGGCGGCTGCTGGCGACGGTGGCCCTGATCGCCGTGGCGGGCACCGTCCTCGGTCTGGTCCTGGGCGTGCGCCTGGTCACCGAGGGGCCGCGCTGGTTCCTGACCCTGGCGAACCTCGCGCTCACCGGCCTGGTCGCGGCCATCCTGTGGGCCGGGCGGCAGGCCTACCGCAGTGAGCGTTTCCGCCGCACGGTCGGTGTGCTGTGGGACATCGGCACGTTCTGGCCCCGGGCCACCCATCCCTTCGCCCCGCCCTGCTACGCCGAGCGCACGGTCCCCGATCTGCTGGAGCGCCTGGAGTACCTCGCCCCTGCCACAGGGGACCCGGCGAAGGACGGACGGGTGGTCTTCTCCTGCCATTCGCAGGGCTGCGTCATCGGGACGGCCGTGCTGCTGCAGACCAGGACACCGGCGAGCCGGAGGACCGCGCTCCTCACCTACGGCAACCCGGTGACCCGGCTGTACGTGCGGTTCTTCCCGGCCTACTTCGACGCCCGCACGCTGCGACGGCTGGGCGAACTCCTGACGGACGAGGGGCGTTGGCGCTGGAACAACCTCTACCGTCCCAGCGATCCGATCGGCGGCTGGGTCATCGTGGACGACCCCCTGCCGCCCCATGCGGCCGCCCGGCCGAGGGCGACGGCGGGATGCCTGTCCGGCGCGCCGGACCGGCAGTTGCTGGATCCGAGCGGCTTCGGGCTGCGGCCCGGCGACTCCTGCTACGAGGAGCCGCTCGGGCACTCCGACTACTTCGCCGACCAGGCGTACGGCGACATCGTCCTGGCCTGGCGGAACTCCACGGCCCAGCAGCCGGTTGCGAGCCCGGCACCGGCTGCCCGGCCCGTGGTGCGGGAGGAGACCCCGCGGGTGAGTGCCGTCAGGCCGTGGTGGCCTTGGCAGCGGCTCAGGCCATATTGAACGTCGAGGGGTCCGGACCCAGCCGCCGGTCCTCGTTCAGGGCGCTGATCGCCGCGAGGTCCTCGGTGTCCAGGCTGAAGTCGAAGACCTCGATGTTCTCCCGGATCCGGGACGGCGTCACGGACTTGGGGATCACGATGTTGCCGAGCTGGAGGTGCCAGCGCAGCACGACCTGGGCCGGGGTGCGCCCGTGCTTCTGGGCGATGGCGACGATCGCCGGGACCTCCAGCAGGCCCTTGCCCTGACCGAGCGGGGACCAGGCCTCGGTGGCGATGCCCTGCTCCGCGTGGAACTCCCGGGCCGCGCGCTGCTGCAGATGCGGGTGCAGCTCGATCTGGTCGACCGTCGGGATGACGGACGTCTCGTCGATCAGCCGCCGCAGGTGCTCCGGCTCGAAGTTGGAGACACCGATCGCGCGGACGCGTCCGTCGGCGTACAGCTTCTCGAACGCCTTGTAGGTGTCGACGTACTTGTCGCGGGCCGGGGTCGGCCAGTGGATCAGGTACAGGTCGAGGTGGTCCAGACCGAGCTTCTCCAGCGACGCGTCGAAGGCGCGCAGCGTGGCGTCGTACCCGTGCTCGGAGTTCCAGAGCTTGGTGGTGACGAAGATTTCCTCGCGGGGGACGCCGGACGCGGCGATGGCCTTGCCGGTGCCCTCCTCGTTGCCGTAGATCGCCGCTGTGTCGATGCTGCGGTACCCGGCCTCCAGCGCGGTGGCGACGGCCTGCTCCGCCTCGTCGTCCGGCACCTGCCAGACGCCGAAGCCCAGCTGGGGCATCTCGACGCCGTTGTTCAGGATGATCGGGGGGACCTTGCTGCTCACGAGCTCTTGATCCTTCGGTTGTCGTCAGGTGGTACTCCCATCGTCAACGATCACGAGCCGTGATGCATTCCTGACCGGAGAATCCTTCCGAACTGACCGATGAGTCAGTGTCGGAAACCGAGATTGGCTGGAAATGGATCCGACCTCTGCGGTCCGGACCATTGACCGCTGAACCTCCGTACCGCAACTCTGGATCGCGCCATCGAACGAGTCCCTGAACGCGATCCATGAATGTGAACAGTTGGTTCGGTTTTCCTCCGATGTTTCCGGGTCTCCCCGTCCGATCGAGAGGGAGGAACATGAGACGCCGTCGCCTGCGAACGGCACTGACCGGGCTGGTCCTCGCCAGTGCGGCCCTGACCACCCTGCCCGCGGCCGCACCCGCGCCGACCGCCCCCACCGGCCCCGCGGCCCTCCGCCCGGCCGCCGCCCCCGACTGGTCGACGGCCGTCGTCGACTCCACCATGGCCCGCTACACGCCGAGCACCATCGGCGGCTGGTCCTACCCCGTCGGCCTCTACCTCTACGGCCAGTACCTCACCTACCGGCGCACCCACGACGCCCGCTACCTCACCTACATCAAGAGCTATGTCGACCGGTTCGTGAAGAGCGACGGCTCCATCGACCAGTCCTTCAACAGCCTGGACAGCATGCAGGCCGGCCGGCTCCTGGTGATCCTGCACCACGAGACCGGACAGGACCGCTACCGCAAGGCGGCAAAGAAGATCCGCGACCGCCTGAACACCTACCCGCGCACCGCCGACGGCGGTTTCTGGCACGCGAACACCTCCAGCCGGGCCCATCAACTCTGGGCGGACGGCGTCTACATGGTGAACCCGTTCCTCGTCGAGTACGGCAAGGAGTTCGGCGACAGCGCGTACACCGACGACGAGGCGGCCAAGCAGCTGTACGTCTACGGCAGCCATCTGCAGGTCGCGAACGGGCTGCTCAAGCACGCCTACGACGAGTCCAAGAGCACCAGTTGGGCCGATCCGCAGACCGGGCTCGCCCCCGAGCACTGGTGCCGGGCCGTCGGCTGGTACTCCATGGCGATCGTCAACGTCCTGGACGCCGTTCCGGCGAACCAGTCCCGCCGTCCCCAACTGCTCACCATCTTCCGCAAGCTGGCCGCGGGGCTGGAGAAGTACCAGGACCCGGCGACCGGGCGCTGGTTCCAGGTGATGGACAAGGGCAACCGGTCCGACGACTGGACCGAGACCTCCTGCTCCAGCATGTTCACCTACGCCCTCTCCCGCGGCGTCCAGCAGGGCTACCTCGACCCGCACTACGCCGCCGTCGCGCAGCGCGGCTACCAGGGCGTGCTGGCGAAGCTCTCGGTCGGCTCCGACGGCCGCACCAACCTCGCCGACATCTCCATCGGCACCAACGTCGGCGACTACGCGTACTACATCGCACGTGACCGGGCCACCAACGACTTCCACGGTCTGGGCGCCTTCCTGATCATGAACGAACAACTGCGAGGTGATTAGTGTCATGAGCACGTCCAGAAGGGCGCTGCTGGGCGCGGCGGTCGCGGGTGCGGCCGGGGCGACGCTGGGTCTGCCCGCCACCGCCCACGCCGCCTCCTGGCAGCAGAAGTGGGCTCCTTCCGCGAGCGGCGACGGCCTCGGCGCCTTCGAGACGATCGAGGACGACCGCGCCGACTCGCACCCCGCCGGGCACCCGCACATCTTCGCCACCGGCAACAACTGGCGCTTCAACATGCACATGGTGGACCGGGACACCTCGACGGACCGCCAGCGCCAGGAGGTCACGGGTCTGCGCACGAGCTCCAGCAGCTACCTCAAGTGGAACGAGGGCCAGACCTGGCGGGTCACCTACTCGATGTACATCCCGAGCTCGCTGAAGGCGACCACCACCTTCACCCACATCATGCAGATGAAGCAGCCAGGCGCCGGTTCCTCCCCGATCGTCACGCAGTCGCTCCGCCGGGTGAACGGTAAGCAGACCATCGAGCTGAACCTCGCCACCGACGGCATCATCGTCGGCCGCACCGACCTCGACCCGCTGCACGACAAATGGACCGACGTCGACTTCCAGATCAAGGTCGGCAACGGCTCGGCGGGCTCCGTCCGCTGGATCCTCAAGTCCGGCGGCACGACCGTCATCGACAAGTCGAAGACCGGCGTCGACACCTTCCTGGCCGACCGCGTGCGGCCGAAGTGGGGCATCTACCGCTCCCTCGGCGACACCTCCGGGTCCCTGCAGGACACCTATCTCCTGCTCACCAACCTGCGCGGCTACCAACTCGTGTGAGGAGCCGTCACATGAAACCCCCCACCGGTCCGGGCCGCCGAGCGGCGGCCGTCATCCTGTTCGTGGTGGCCGTCGTCCTCGGCCTCACCCACCCCGCGGCCCTCGCCGCCCCGCACACCGCGCCGCGCGCCGCCGCCGAGTACAACGTGCGCGACTACGGCGCCAAGGGCGACGGCTCCAGCAACGACAGCGCGGCCATCGACAAGGCGATCACGGCCGCGAACGCGGCGGGCGGCGGCACCGTCCGCTTTCCCTCCGGGACCTACAAGTCCAAGAACACCCTCCACATGAAGAGCCATGTGACGCTCCAGCTCGACAAGGGTGCCACGCTCCAGGGCTCCAGCGCCGACACCTACGACAAGGCCGAGTCCAACCCCTACGACAACTACCAGGACTACGGCCACAGCCACTTCCACGACGCGATGATCTACGGCGACAAGCTGACCGACATCGGCTTCGTGGGCCAGGGCGTCATCGACGGCGCCGGCAACCTGATCACCGGCAACCCGAAGTCCGGTGAGGCCGACAAGATCATCTCGCTGACCCGGTGCGACGGGCTCAGGATCGGCGACGGTCTCACGCTGCGCCGGGGCGGTCACTTCGCGGCCCTCATCAACGGCTGCACCAACGTGACCTCCGACCACCTCACCATCGACACCGCGAGCGACCGCGACGGCTGGAACGTCATCTCCACCACCAACGCCACGATCACCAACGCCACCATCCACGCCAACGACGACGCCCTGGTCTTCAAGAGCGACTACGCGCTCGGCGCCAAGCTGCCCAACGGGCATGTGCGGGTGAGCGATTCGACCCTTGGGGCCAAGTGCTGCAACGCCCTGATGTTCGGCTCCGAGACCTGCGGCGACTTCTCGGACTACCAGTTCGAGAACATCCGTATCGACGGCGCCGACAAGTCCGGCCTCGGCATGGTCTCGATGGACGGCTCGAAGATCTCCGACGTCCACTACCGCGACATCACGATGACCAACGTCCACTCCCCGATCATGCAGAAGATCGGCACCCGCAAACGCTGCGGCAACAGTCCCGGTGTCGGATCGATCAGCAACGTCACCTACGACAACATCACGGCGACCGGCAACAGCCCGTCCTTCAGCCCGACCCTGTGGGGCGAGTCCGGGCACCGCATCAACGGCGTGACCTTCACCAACGTCAACATCACGGTCCCCGGCGGCAACGGCACCATGTCCACGGGCGTGCCCAGCAACGACTCGACCGACTACAACCCCAAGAGCATCGGCACCCGGCCCGCCTACGGCTGGTACCTGCACAACGCCGACAACGTCCAGTTCACCGACAGCTCGGTGAAGTTCGCCTCGAACGACGGCCGGCCCGCGTTCATCGCCAACGCGGCCAGCGGCATCCGGCTCACCCGGTTCACCGCGCAGAAGGGCAGCAACTCACCCTTCGACGTGGGCTTCCAGGACGTCACCGGCGGCTGCCTGACGGACAGCCACAACACCTCCGGCGGCGCCCTGCGGGTCTCGGGAAGCCAGGACTGCGGCAGTAGTACGGCGGTGAAGCCGCTCGACCTGGAGAATCCCCGCCAGGACTTCCTCCGCGCCTCCGTCGGCGGTCTGTTCCTGCACTGGGGGCTGCGCACCGCACCGGCCCACACCAGCTGCACCGCCTGGGAGAACGACGTCACGAGCGGGGGCTGGAGCCCCGACTACTGGGTGAACGAGGCGCAGAAGCTGCACACCCAGTACCTGGTCCTCGCCACCTTCCACAGCCGCCTCGGCTACGCCCGCCCCTGGCCGTCCAAGATCCCCGGATCCTGCTCCACCAAGCGGGACTTCCTCGGCGAGCTGATCACGGCCGCCAAGGCCAAGGGCATGAAGGTCATCCTCTACATGACCAACGATCCCCAGTGGCACGACGAGGGCGGCCACGAGTGGCTCGACTCGTCCGCGTACTCCGCCTACAAGGGCAAGAACGTCGACCTGACCAGCAACGACGGCTTCGGGCAGTTCAGTTACGACAACTTCTTCGAGGTCATGGACCGCTACCCCGACCTCGGCGGCTTCTGGATCGACAACGACAACTCCTACTGGGAGAGCCACAACCTCTACCAGCAGATCTATGACAAGCGCCCGAACTACACGCTCAGCAACAACAACGAAGACACGCCGATCATGGACATGATCAGCAATGAGCAGAAGACGGGCATGACCCCCGCCTACGACTACCCGCAGGCCGTCTACACCGCCCAACCGCGCCTGACCGAGGCCGACTTCAAGCTGCCCTCGACCGGTGCGTGGTGGTACGACGGCTCCAACCCCGCCGTCGACCGCGCACTCACCCTCGGCCGCCTCATCACCAACGCCGGCTCCTCGGTGAAGGCGCTGATGGCCGAGACGGCTCAGGTCAACGGCAAGTTCCCGTCCAACCAGGCATCCTTCAACACCTTCGCCGACTCCTATCTCGACCCCATCTGGGAGTCCCTGCACGGCACCGAGGGCGGCGGCTACATGTACGGCGGCCTCAAGCCCGGCGCCTGGAACGACGGCGCGTACGGGGTGACGACCATCGCCAAGGACGACGCCAACCGGCAGTACATCCACGTCCTGACCCCGCCCAGCACCAGCACCCTGCGCGTGCGGGACAACGGCTACCGCATCGCCTCCGTCACCAACCTCCGCACGGGAGCGGCGGTCTCGTGGTCGCAGTCCGGCGGCGTGCTCACCCTGAGCGGGCTCGGCACCTGGGACCCGTACGACACGGTCTTCAAGGTCACGACGGCCGGCCGCCAGGGCATCCTCACCGGCGTCAAGGTCAGCGCGAGCGCCTCCGCGAGCGGGCACGCCGCGTCGGCGGCCGGCGACGGCAACTACCTCACCTACTGGGACAACAACAAGACCCTCCCCGTGAACCTCACCTTCGACCTCGGCTCGGCCAAGAAGGTGCAGTACATCGGGCTCAACCAGCGCGAGGACTCCGTGGCCTACGCCCGTTCGAGCACCGAGCAGTCCGCGCGGATCAAGGACTACAAGGTGTTCCTCAGCAACGACGGCTCGACCTGGGGCAGCGCGGTCAAGTCCGGCCAGCTGCCGAGCCGCCGAGGAATCCAGGGCATCGACCTGACCGCCGCCAACGCCCGCTACGTCCGGCTCGAGGTCGACACCACCTGGGCCGCCTCCAGCGACACCACCCGCTACAAGCGACTGCGGGTCGACGAGGCATGGATCGGGACGTCGTACGCCACACCCACGAACAGGGGACAGTCATGATCCGTCTCAGATCGCTCACGGCCGCGGCCGCGGGCCTGCTGCTCGCCGCGGCGGTGCCGCTCGTGGGCACCGCCCACCCGGCGGCCGCCTCCGACAACGGCCAGTCCGTACGGCCCGCCATGGGCTGGTCCAGCTGGAGCTTCGTGCGCCGCACGCCGACCGAGGCGAAGATCAAGGCGCAGGCCGACGCGCTGGTCTCCAGTGGCCTGAAGGACCACGGCTTCGTCTACGTCAACCTCGACGACTTCTGGCAGAAGTGCGATTCCAACGGCTTCACCGTGGACGGCTACGGTCGTTGGGCCGTCGACACCACCAAGTTCCCCAACGGCATCAAAGGGCTGGCCGACTACGTCCACTCCAAGGGCCTGAAGTTCGGCTTCTACGTCACCCCCGGCATCGCGAAGAACGCCGTCACCAAGAACACGCCGATCGAGGGGACCTCGTACCACGCGAAGGACATCGCGGACACGTCCAGGACCGAGAAGAACTACAACTGCAAGAACATGTACTACATCGACTACTCCAAGCCGGGCGCACAGGAGTTCGTCGACTCCTGGGCCAAGCAGTTCGCGTCCTGGGGTGTCGACTACCTGAAGATCGACGGGGTGGGCAGCGCCGACATCCCCGACGTCCAGGCCTGGGACAAGGCGCTGCGGGCCAGCGGACGGCCCATCAACTTCGCCCTGTCCAACAACCTGCCGATCGCCGACGCCCCCACCTGGCGGAAACTGGCGAACAGCTGGCGCACCCAGGGTGACGTCGAGTGCTACTGCGGGCCGGGGAGCAACGGCAGCGGCTATCCGCTGACCGACTGGTCCCACGTCTCCAAGCGCTTCGACTCGGCCGCCTCCTGGCAGCAGTACGCCGGCCCGGGCGGCTGGAACGACCTGGACTCGCTGGAGATCGGCAACGGGGACCAGGTGGGGCTGACGGCGGACCAGCGCCGCTCGCACTTCACGCTGTGGTCGATGGCGGCGGCCCCGCTGCTGCTCGGCACCGACCTCACCCAACTCGACTCCGTCGACAAGGCGATGCTGACCAACGACCGGCTGATCGGGGTCGACCAGGACGGCGTCGCCGCGAAGCGGATCGTGAGCAGCGGTGTCAAACAGGTCTGGAGCAAGAAGGAGAGCGACGGACAGTACGTCGTGGCCCTGTTCAACACCGGGACCTCGGGCAACGCGACGGTGAGCGTGAACTGGTCGCAGGTCGGCTTCAGCGGCTCGGGTGACGTGACCGACCTCTGGTCCGGATCCCACAAGGGCGTGATCGCCGACTCCTACAGCGCGACCCTGCGTCCGGGCGAGACCCGGCTGATCCGGGTCAAGCCCGTCAACTCCCTGAAGGCGGCCGCCGCTTCGCCCGGGTTCGCCGTGGCCCCCTACGAGTACCTCGGCTGGGGCAGCCCCCAGAACCCCACGTCGGTGATGTCCGCGACGGGCGTCAAGTGGTTCACCCTCGCCTTCATCCTCTCCGACGGCACCTGCAACCCGAAGTGGGACGGCTCCCGCCCGCTGACCGGAGGCAGCGACCAGTCCACCATCAACGCGATCAGAGCGGCGGGCGGTGACGTCGTCGTCTCCGTCGGCGGCTGGAGCGGGAACAAGCTCGGCGAGAAGTGCTCCAGCGCCTCCGCGCTGGCCGGCGCCTACCAGAAGGTGATCAACGCCTACAAGCTGAAGGCGCTCGACATCGACATCGAGAACACCGAGTGGTCCAACGCGACCGTGCGGCAGCGGGTGGTCGACGCGCTGAAGACGGTGAAGGCCAACAACTCCGGCCTGAAGACCGTCATCACCTTCGGCACCACCTCCAGCGGTCCCGACTCCACCGGTACGGACATGATCAAGCGGGCCGCGAACTCCGGTCTGGCGAACGACGTCTGGTGCATCATGCCGTTCGACTTCGGCGGCGGTACGACCAACATGGGCAGCCTCACCACCAAGGCCATGGAAGGACTCAAGGCCCAGGTGAAGTCGGCGTACGGCTACAGCGACGCCACCGCCTACACCCACATCGGGCTGTCGTCGATGAACGGCAAGACCGACGACTCCGGTGAGCGCGTGCGGGTGGCCGACTTCAAGACCATGCTCGCCTACGCCCAGCAGCACCACATCGGACGGCTCACCTACTGGGCCGTCAACCGCGACCGGGCCTGCGGCTCGGGCACCGACGGCGACGCCTGCAGCGGCGTGACGCAGCAGCCGTACGACTACCTCAAGGTCTTCACCCAGTACACGGGCTGAGGGGAACATCCGTGAACATCAGAAGAGTTCTGCCGTACGGCGTCGCGGCGGCCCTGGCGCTGCCGCTCGCCGGACTCGGCCAGGGCACCGCGCTGGCCGCCACCGACTACCAGGCCGAGGACGCCCAGATCTCGCAGGGCACCGTGGCCACCAACCACACCGGGTACACCGGCACCGGCTTCGTCGACTACACCAACGTCAAGGGCTCCTACGTGGAGTTCACGGTGAGCGCGGCCTCCGCCGGCACCTCCGCCCTCACCCTGCGCTATGCCAACGGGACCTCCACCGACCGGCCGATGGACATCTCCGTCAACGGCACGGTGGTCGCCTCCGGGGTGTCCTTCCCGGCCACCGCCGACTGGAACACCTGGGTCACCAAGACCGTCAACGTCCCGCTGACCGCGGGCAGCGACACGATCCGGGCCACCGCCACCACCGCCAACGGCGGCCCCAACCTCGACCGGATCAGCCTCGACGCGGCCGCCGACACCCAGGCCCCGACCCGCCCCGGACAGCCCAGCTGCTCGGACATCGGCGAGAACGCGCTGACCCTGGCCTGGGGCGCGTCCACGGACAACGTGGGGGTGAGCGCGTACGACATCTACGAGCACGGCAACAAGATCAGTGAGGCGCCGGGGAGTTCGACCTCCAAGGCGCTGACCGGGCTCACCCCCAACACCGACTACAACCTCACGGTGATCGCCCGCGACGCGGCCGGCAACACCTCGTCCGCCAGCCCGGTCGTCGACTGCACCACCAAGCCCAGCTCCGACACCACCCCGCCGAGCAAGCCGGGCACGCTCTCCGCGAGCAACGTCACCGCCAACAGCGCCGACCTCAAGTGGGGCGCCTCCAGCGACGACAAGGCGGTCGTCGCCTACGACGTGCGCAGCGACACCACCGTCTACGACACGGTCACCAGCGGCACGTCGACCACGCTCACCGGGCTCGCCTGCAACAGCCCCTACAGCCTGAACGTCGTCGCCCGGGACGCGGCCGGCAACGTCTCCGAGGCCAGCAACACCGTCACCTTCACCACGAAGGCGTGCGCGACCGACGGCGGTGTCCCGTCCTCCATCGCGACGCTCTCCAGCGGCTGGACCATCCCCTGGGGCACCTACTGGATGCCCGACGGCAAGACCGCCCTGGTCACCGAGCGGGACGACTTCAAGGTCTGGAAGGTCACCAAGGACGGAACGAGGACCCAGGTCGGCACCGTCCCGAACGCCGTCACCACCAACGGCGAGGGCGGACTGCTCGGCGTGGCCGTCGACCCCAAGTGGGACACCAACCACTACGTCTACTTCATGCACACTGCCTCCGAGGGCAACCGGGTCGTGCGCATGACGTACGACGGCACCAAGCTCAGCGACTACAAGATCCTGCTCCAGGGCATCAAGAAGAACCGCTACCACAACGGCGGACGGCTCCTCTTCGGCCCCGACGGCTATCTCTACGTCTCCACCGGCGAGGCCCAGACACCCGACCTGGCGCAGGACAAGAACTCCCTCAACGGCAAGATCCTGCGCATGACGACCGACGGCAAGGCGGCCCCCGGCAACCCGTTCGGCAACTACGTCTACAGCCTCGGCCACCGCAACCCGCAGGGCCTCGCCTTCGACCGCAACGGCCGGTTGTGGGAGGCGGAGTTCGGCAACAGCTCCAAGGACGAGCTGAACCTGATCAAGCCGGGCGCCAACTACGGCTGGCCGACCTGCGAGGGCACCTGCAACGTCTCCGGGATGACCAACCCCAAGGCCACCTGGAACGTCTCGGAGGCGTCCCCGAGCGGTATCGCCATCGTGCGCAACGTCGTCTACATGGCGTCCCTGCGCGGCGAACGGCTGTGGCGGATCCCGATCAACGGCGACAACGAGAGCGTGGGCACGCCGACCGCGTACTACGTGGGCACCTACGGCCGGCTGCGGACGGTCACCAAGGTTCCCGGCGCCGACCAGTTGTGGCTGTCGACCACCAACAGCGACAACAACGGCAACCAGCCCGACGGGTCGGACAAGATCTTCCGGGTGAACATCAGCTAGTCACGCCTGGTAGAGCGCCTCGACCTCGTTGGCGTAGGCGTTCTCGATGGCCTTGCGCTTCAGCTTCAGCGAGGGGGTCAGCAGACCGTGCTCCTCGGTGAAGGGCTGGGCCAGGATACGGAAGGTACGGATCGACTCGGCCTGTGAGACCAGGGTGTTGGCGGCCACCACCGCCCGGCGCACCTCGGTCTCCAGGTCCGGGTCGCGCACCAGCTGCTGCGGCGGCATCTGCGGTTTGCCGCGCATCGTCAGCCAGTGCTCCACGGCCTCGTGGTCGAGGGTGACGAGCGCGGCGATGTACGGCCGGTCGTTGCCGACGACGATGCACTGGCTGACCAGCGGATGGTCACGCACCCGCTCCTCCAGCACCCCGGGGGAGACGCTCTTGCCGCCGGAGGTCACCAGGATCTCCTTCTTGCGGCCGGTGATGGTGAGATAGCCGTCGTCGTCCAGGGACCCCAGGTCGCCGGTGGCGAGCCAGCCGTCGTGCAGGGTCTCGTCGGTGGCCTTCTGGTTGTTGAGGTAGCCCTGGAAGATGTTCGCGCCGTGCAGCCAGATCTCGCCGTCGTCGGCGATGTGCACGGTCATGCCGGGGATGGGCTGGCCGACCGTGCCGTAGCGGGTGCGGTCGGGCGGGTTGGCGGTCGCGGCGGCCGTCGACTCGGTCAGGCCGTAGCCCTCGTAGACCGGCACGCCCGCGCCCGCGAAGAACAGGCCGAGCCGCCGGTCCATCGCCGAACCGCCGGACATGGCGTTGCGGATGCGGCCGCCCATGGCGGCCCGCACCTTGGAGTAGACGAGCTTGTCGAAGAGCTGGTGCTGCATCCTGAGACCGGCCGAGGGACCCGGTCCGATGCCCCAGGCCTTCGCCTCGACGGCGTCGGCGTACTTCACCGCGATGTCGACCGCCTTCTCGAACGGCCCCGCCTTGCCCTCCTTCTCCGCCTTGCGCCGGGCCGAGTTGAACACCTTCTCGAAGATGTACGGCACCGCGAGGATGAAGGTCGGCCTGAACGCCTGCAGGTCGGGCAGCAGGGCGGCGGCGTTGAGCTGCGGCTGGTGGCCGAAGCGGACCCCGCCGCGGACCGCCGCGACCTCGACCATGCGGCCGAAGACGTGCGCGAGCGGCAGGAAGAGCAGCGTGGCCGCCTCGTCGCCCTTCTTGGAGTGGAACACCGGCTCCCACCGCTCGACGACGGTGTCCGCCTCGTACATGAAACTGCCGTGGGTGATCACACAGCCCTTGGGGCGGCCGGTGGTGCCGGAGGTGTAGATGATCGTCGCGGTCGACTCGGGGGTGACGGCCTGCCGGTGGCGGTGCACCACGTCGTCCTCGATGTGCCCGCCCGCGTCGTACAGCTCCTGCACGGCGTGGGTGTCCAGCTGCCACAGCTGGTGCAGCCGCGGCAGCCGGTCGATGACGGTGGCGATCGTCATCGCGTGGTCCTCGTGCTCCACGATCGCCGCCGAGCACTCGGAGTCGTACAGCATCCAGAAGCACTGCTCGGCGGAGGACGTGGGGTAGATCGGCACCACGTGGGCGCCGATCGTCCACAGCGCGAAGTCGAACAGCGTCCACTCATAGCGGGTGCGCGACATGATCGCGACCCGGTCGCCGAACCGGATGCCCCGGGCGAGCAGCCCCTTGGCGAGCGCCAGGACCTCGTCCCTGAACTCCGCCGAGGTCACGTCGCGCCACCGGCCCTGCTCGTCCTTGCGGCCGAGCGCGATGTGCAGCGGGTCCTGCTGGGCACGCTCGAAGACGACGTCGGCCAGACCCCCCACCGGGGGTGCCAACGCCAACGGAGGGTTGGTGAACTCGCGCAAACCCACTCCCCGCTCCCCTCGGCGCCGTGTTCGAGACTTCGCAAGCGCCGTGAAAGCTACCCCACCCGGCGGCGGGGCGGGAGGGGCGCCGAATCCGAACAACCCTCACGTACGCCCCGGCCAACGGGCGGAAAATACGCTCACATCAGGAAGGGTCGGACAGAAAACTGACGGTTGAGTAAGTTTCGGGCTCTTAATCTCCACCGAATCTGTACGACCTGCCTACCGGCTTTGACCGCAGGTCAATGGCGTCATCCGCGGTGCGTCGCCGTCTCTTCCCTCAGCGTCTCCGGGGCGGAATTCGTCACTCCGGTGCCGCCCGGACGAGGGGGCCGGACCAGGGCGAGAACGAGTGCTCCGGCCACCGTGGCGGTGAGACCGGCCACCACGGCCGCGGTGTGCAGACCCGCGGCGAACGCCGAGCGCAGCGCGTGCTCCGGGAAGGACCCGCCCAGCGCCCCGGCCGCTCCACCCGCCAGCGCGTGCGCCACCTCGCGCGGCAGCGTGTCCTGCATCCGCGAGGTCACCACGGTGCCGTACACGGCGATGCCGAGCGCGTACCCCAGCTGCCGGAAGGTGTTGACCGCGCCGCCCGCCATGCCGGCCCGGTCGTGCGGCACCGCGGCCAGCGCGGCGCCCGCGATGCCGGGCGAGACCAGGCCCGTGCCGACACCCACCAGGATCAGCCCCGGCACCAGCGCGGACGCCGTCGACCCCGCGTCCAGCACCGTCATGCAGAACTGACCCGTGCCGATCAGCAGCAGCCCGCCGCCGATCGTGATGCGCGCCGGCACCCCGTGCAGCAGCCGCCCGCCGAGCGCCGCCACCACGAAGGACGACAGCGACAGCCACAGGAAGACCAGCCCGCCGCGCACCGGGCTCATCCCGAGCACCGTCTGCAGCCAGATCGAGTCGTACGCCATGAGGCTGAACGCCGCCGCGTTGAAGGCGAGCGCGCCCACCATCACGCCCGAGAACCCGGGCTTCAGGAACAGCCGGGGATCCAGCAGCGGGTCGGCGCCCCGTCGTTCCACGGCCACGAAGCAGACCAGCGCCAGCAGGGCCGCCGCGAAGGTGGCCAGGGTGCCCGACTCGCCCCAGCCGTGCTGCCCGGCCCGTACCGCCCCGTACGTCAGCCCCGCGGCGAAGGCGGCGAACGTCGCCGTGCCCGCCCAGTCCACGCGCCGCTCGCGCGAGCCGTGCGACTCCGGCACGACCTTCAGTGTCAGCCACACCGCGGCCACGCTCACCGGCAGGTTCACATAGAAGATCCACCGCCAGCCGGGCCCGTCCGTCAGCAGTCCGCCGACCACCGGACCCACCGCGGCCGCCGCGCCGCTGACCGCGCCCCACACACCGAGGGCCGTCGAGCGCCGCCTGCCCTGGTAGACCGAGCCGAGCAGCGGCAGCGTGGTCGCGAACATCGCCGCCGCGCCGAGCCCCTGCAGCCCGCGCGCGGCGACCAGCATGCCGGGCCCCGTCGCGAGGCCGCAGAGCAGGGACGCCGTCGCGAACACGACGACGCCCACGACGTGCACCCGCCGCCGGCCCAGGATGTCGGCCGCGGCCCCGATCCCGAGCAGCAGCGCGGCCAGCGCCAGCGCGTAGCCGTCCATCACCCACTGCAGATCGCTCAGCGACGCGTGCAACGACCTCGCCATCTCCGGCAACGCGACCACCGCGATGGTCACGTCCAGCAACAACATGAACGTCCCCAGGCACACCGCCGTGAGCGGCCCCCATGTACGCATGTCCTCAACTCCCCGTGCTTCCCGTACGCCGGACGCGTATCTCTCCGTACGATGGGCCCCGCACGGCCGATCACGGTGGTTTCAGGTGTCCCGACGCCGGAATCCGACAGGAGAGGGTATGACCGCGACGGAATCCCACGGGCTGGTCATGGAGTCCGACACGTTCGACCGGCTCGATCTGCGGATCCTCGCGGCCCTGGAGACCAACGCGCGGGCCTCCTTCAGCCGGATCGGCGCGGTGCTGGGCGTCTCCGACCAGACCGTAGCCCGGCGCTTTCGGCGGCTGTGCGCGGAGGGCGGGCTGCGGGTGGTGGCGGTCCGGGACCCGGAGCGGCTCGGGTACGACCAGTGGAACCTGCGGCTGCGCTGCGTGCCGGACACCGCGCTGAAGATCGCGGACGCGCTCGCCAAACGACCGGACACCTACTGGATCGCGCTCGCCGCCGGAGGGACGGAGGTGCTGTGCGGGACCCGGCCGCGCAGTCCCGGTGACCGCGACGACCTGCTGCTGGGCAAGCTGCCGCGGACGCCGAGCGTGGTGGAGCTGCGGGCCCATCAGCTGCTGCACCGGTTCTTCGGCGGGCCGGACGGCTGGCTGCAGAAGTTCGGCGCGCTGACCGAGGAGGAGCGGGAGGCGCTGCGGCCGGATCTCGTGCCCACCCCGGGGCCCGCGCGGATCGATCCCGAGGACGAGCCGCTCGTCGCCGTGCTCGAACGGGACGCGCGGGCCCCGTATCCCGAGCTCCAGCGGGCGACCGGCCGCTCGGAGTCCGCCGTGAAACGGCGGCTGGCCTCGCTCGTCGCGTCCGGGGCGGTGTATCTGGACGTCGAGTACCACACGGAGATCCTCGGCCACCCCCTCTCCGCGTCGCTGTGGATCACCGCCACACCGGCCAGGCTGCACGCGGTGGGGCAGGCGATCGCTGGGCATCCGGAGACCGCGTACGTCACCGCGATCTCCGGTGCGTCGAACCTGCTGGCCACCGCCGTGTTCAAGGACACGGCCGCGCTGTACGGCTACCTGAGCGGGCCGATCGGACGGCTGGAGGGGATCCAGCACGTGGACGCCGTGCCCTATCTGCGCAGGATCAAGCAGCTGACCTATCCGCCGCCCCAGCGCTGAGCACGGACGCCGCGGTTCAGTAGCCCCCCGGGGGGGCGCGGGGAACTGCGCGCCCAGCCACCAGGGCGCGGCGGACGACCGACGGTCCGGCGAGGCACTTCCCGCGGAGCGCCTGGTGAAGTCCGCTGCGGTTCAGTAGCGCCCCCGAGGGGGCGCGGGGAACTGCGCGACCAGCCACCACGGCGCCGCGGACGACCGACGGTCCGGCGAGGCACTTCCAGGGGGCGCCTGAGCAGGCGTGGTGAAGTCCGCTGCGGTTCAGTAGCGCCCCCCGGGGGGCGCGGGGAACTGCGCGACCAGCCACCACGGCGCCGCGGACGACCGACGGCCCAGCACGGCACATCCAGCGGAGCGCCTACGCGCCTACGCGCCTCTGCGGCGCTGCAGGCGGTCACCGCCCGCCAGGATCGTCGCCGCCAGGGCGTCCGCCGCGCTCTGGGCCGGGCCGCCGCGGCGGCCGTGCACCAGGACGAAGTCCACCCGGCCCAGTTCCGGGAGGCCGAAGCGGTCGGGGAGCCGGACCAGGCCCGGGGGGACGAGGCCGCGGGAGTGGGCCATGACGCCGCGGCCCGCGCGGGCCGCCGCGATCAGCGCGCTCAGACTGCCGCTGGTGCAGGCGATGCGCCAGGGCCGGCCCTGACGCTCCAGGGACTCGAAGGCGACCGCCCGGGTGATGCCCGGCGGCGGGAAGACGATCAGCGGCACCGGGCGGTCCGGGTCGAGGCGGAGCCGTTCCGCGCCGATCCAGACCAGCTCGTCGTGCCAGACCAGCTCGCCGCGCGGGTCCTCCGGGCGCCGCTTGGCGAGCACCAGGTCGAGTCGGCCCGCCTCCAGCTGATCGTGGAGGGTGCCGGAGAGCTCGACGGTCAGCTCCAGGTCCACCTCGGGGTGGTCGTGTCGGAAGCCCTCCAGGATCTCCGGGAGGCGGGTCAGGACGAAGTCCTCCGAGGCGCCGAAGCGGAGCCGGCCACGCAGCCGGGTCCCGGTGAAGAAGGCCGTCGCCTGCTCGTGGACCTCCAGGATCCGCCGGGCGAAGCCCAGCATCGCCTCGCCGTCCTCCGTCAGCTCCACGGAGTGCGTGTCGCGCGAGAACAGCTGCCGCCGGGTCGCGTCCTCGAGCCGCCGTACGTGCTGGCTCACCGTCGACTGCCGCAGCCCGAGCCGGCGCGCGGCCTGCGTGAAACTCAGGGTCTGCGCGACCGCCAGAAAGGTACGCAGGTGGGAGGGGTCGTACATGGCGACAACGGTAGTGGGTCATCGTGATCGGCGATGACAGTCAGAGCGGTATGACGGATTCCCGATCGGCCGGGGGAGGAGGACGATGAACGGGGGTACTCCGTGCCCCGGACAGACCACCACAACCGCCTACAGCGACAGCAAGTGGAGCACCGTGAAACACCTGCGACGGCCGAGTTGGCTGCCGATCGACCCGTACATCCTGCTGCTGCTCGGCACGGTGGGCCTCGCCGCCCTGATGCCGGCGCGCGGGACGGGGGCCGACGTGGCCTCGGGCGCCTCCACGGCCGCGATCGCCTTCCTGTTCTTCCTCTACGGCGCCCGGCTGTCCACCCGTGAGGCGCTGGACGGGCTCAAGCACTGGCGACTGCACGGCACGGTCCTCGCCTGTACGTTCGTGATCTTCCCACTGCTCGGTCTCGCCGCCCGCGGTCTGGTCCCGGTCCTCCTGACCCACCCCCTCTACCAGGGCCTGCTCTTCCTCACCCTGGTCCCCTCGACCATCCAGTCCTCGATCGCCTTCACCTCCATCGCCCGCGGCAACGTGCCCGCCGCGATCTGCGCCGGCTCCTTCTCCTCCCTGGTCGGCATCGTCGTCACCCCGCTGCTCGCCGCCGCCCTGCTGGGCAGCAGCGCCGGAGGGTTCTCGGCCGACTCGCTCGTCCAGATCGTGCTGCAGCTGCTGGTGCCGTTCGTCGCCGGGCAGTTGCTGCGGCGCTGGATCGGCGGCTTCGTCGCCCGGCACAAGAAGGTGCTCGGCCTGGTCGACCGCGGCTCGATCCTGCTCGTCGTCTACACCGCGTTCAGCGAGGGCATGGTCCAGGGCATCTGGCACCAGGTCAGCCCGGTCCGGCTGGGGGGCCTGCTGGTCGTCGAGGCGGTGCTGCTCGCCGTGATGCTGATCCTCACCTGGTACGGCGGCAGGGCGCTGCGCTTCGACCGGGAGGACCGCATCGCGATCCAGTTCGCCGGCTCCAAGAAGTCCCTCGCCTCCGGACTGCCCATGGCCAGCGTGCTGTTCGGTGCGCACGCCTCGCTGGCGGTGCTGCCGCTGATGCTCTTCCACCAGATGCAGCTGATGGTGTGCGCGGTGATCGCCAAGCGCCGCTCGCACGATCCCGAGGCCGCCGAGGCCGAGGACGAAGGCGAGGGCGAGGTCACCGCGTCCGGGTCAGCCGGACCGTCACGAACCGCGGTCGGTACAGGGACACGTTCGCGTTGATGCTCGCCGAAGCCCCCGTCGTCTCCAGCCAGTTGACGTCGTAGCTGAGCACCAGCCGTCCGTCGCCGGCGCTGGCGGACACGGCCGGATGGACCTGCGGGTTGTACGCGGCCACCCCGGACGCCGGCAGGGAGGCGCTGAAGTCCTTCGCCGGGCCGTGCCAGGGACCGGTGGGGGAGCAGGCCCAGTAGGAGGTCACGCCGGTCAGCCCGGCGGCACCCGCGGCCATCGTGAACAAGACGTACGTACCGCCCGTGCGCACGACCGAGAACGCGCTGCCCACCTGGGCACCCGCCAGCGGTTTCGGCACCGTGCCCCAGCCGGCCCCGTCCCAGTACCGCCAGGCCGACGCCTCCCCGAGCCGGCCCTTGGGCACCCGGGCCACGTACGCCGAGGACGACGGCCGGGAGACGGCCCGACCGTCGTCGCCGCCGAACACGTAGGTCCACGCGCCCCGCTCGACGAGGGTCGTGCCGAACAGGATCCGGCGGGAGGGATCGGGGACCAGGCTCTGGTCGAGCACCTTCGCCACCGACTCGACCCGCAGGCCGGGCAGCGACAGTGTGGCGACCTCGGTGGCGGTCGGCACGCCGTAGATCCACGGCGGTTGCCCGGTCGTCCGCACCCACAGCAGCACCCGCACCACCTTCTCGGGCGAGCCGGGGGAGCGCGGCTCCACGCGGGCCGCGACCGGCCAACGCCACTGGTCCTGGGCGGGGTTCGGGAAGAGCGGGGCGGGCAGCGTGCCGCGCAGCCGGCCCCCGGCGTCCATCACCACGGCCGAGTTGCGCACCAGGGGCGCGCCGGTGTCCCGCCAGGCGGAGGACTCGCCGACCGGGTTGGGCGGGCCGTGCACCTGGCCCAGGTAGGTGTCCGAGAACAGCCACAGCACCCGTCCGTCGGGCAGCCGCAGCGAGTGGGTGCCGTCGCCGCCGGTCCAGTCGTCGGTACGGGTGGCGTCGTCGCCGTAGTGGGCGAACTCACCGGTGAGCCGGTCGTCCTTCGACCACGAGGTGACCGTGTGCGGCGCGCACCCGCCGCCCTTCCGGCCGTCGTCGTCGGGCAGGGCGGTGAGCAGCACGGCCCCGAGAACCAGGGCCAGCAGCAGGCCGAGTCCGGTTCCCGTCCGCTGTCGTGCTCGTCGGTCGTCGGGCACCCAGGGGACGTTAGCGGCTGCCGACGGCACGGTCCATGGGCACTGAAGTCAGGGCCGCAGCACCACCTTGCCCAGATTGCCCCGCGACTCGACCACCGCGTGCGCCTTCGCCGCCTCCTCCAGAGCGAACTCCCCGTGCACGACGGGCCGCACCGCGCGCTCCGCGTGCAGTCGCCACAGCTCCCGCCGCCACCGCTCGTACAACTCCGGCTTCCCGCGGGCGATCCGGGCCATCTGGAAGCCGATCACGGACTTGGCGCCCACGAGCAGGTCGTACGCTCGCACGGTCCCGCCGCCCGAGCTGTACGCCACCAGCCGCCCGCCCGGGGCCAGCGCCGCGATCGCCGGGGTCAGCAGCTCGCCGCCCACCGCGTCCAGGACGTAGTCGACGGGTTCGCCCCAGCCGTCGGCCCCGTAGACGATCACCTCGTCGGCGCCGAGGGACCGTACGAAACCGGCCTTCCCCGGGTCCGACACCGCACCCACCACCCGCGCGGCGCCCCGCCGCCGTGCCAGTTGGACGGCCAGGTGCCCCACGCCGCTCGCCGCCGCCGTGACCAGGGCCGCCTCGCCCGGCTCGGGGCGGGCCGCCTCCAGGGCGCCGAGGGCGACCAGGCCGCTGCGGACCAGGGCGACCGCGTCGACGACCGACGCGGTGTCCGGGACGGGCGAGGCCATGGCCTCGTGCAGCAGCGCGAAGTCGGCGTAGCCGTGCCCGAAGCACAGGCCGGTCACCCGGTCTCCGGCGGCGAAGCGGGTGACGCCCTCGCCGGCCGCCACCACCTCCCCGGCGATCTCGCCGCCGAGCGGGACGGGCTCGGCCGCCTCGGTGACCTTGCGGACGACGGGGAGTGTGACGCCGACGGCCTCGCAGCGGACGAGGAGCTCACCGGGGCCGGGCTCCGGGACGGGGGCCTCTTCCACGAACAGGGGGCCACCGGCGGACTCGTAGCGGACGCGCCGCATCACACCTCCAGGAATCGCAAGAAATCGTTGGGATCCCCAACGGTATCGCGCATTCATTGGGAACTCCAACGAGTTTTGGCTAGGCTGCCGCCATGTCCGACGCCCCGCTCGCCGCGATCCGCTCCCTGCCCAGCTGGCTGCTCGGCCGTGCGGCCGCCCGTGGACGCGCCCTGGTGGCCGAGGCGCTCTCGGCGGAGGGCTTGAGGATGTGGCACCACGTGGTGCTCTCCGCCGTCCGCGACCTCGCCCCGGTCGCCCAGGCCGACCTCGGACGGAGCGTCCGGCTCGATCCGAAGGACCTGGTCGGCGTCCTCAACGACCTCCAGGCCGCCGGACTGGTCGTCCGCGAACCGGATCCCGCGGACCGCCGCAAGAACGCGGTGTCCCTCACCGGGGAGGGCGCACGGTCGCTGGCCCGCTGCGAGAAGGCGGCGCGCGCGGCCAACGACGAACTGCTCGCCCCGCTCTCGGCGGCCGAACGTGACCGGTTCATGAAGATGTTGATCCGGATTTCCGGTACTACGGAGGGCTGACGGCGGATAACGTTCCGTCATGACCGCACCCCTCGCCCTCGATCCCGCGCGCAGCGCCCTCGTCCTGGTCGATCTGATGGACCGGATCGTCGCGCTGCCCCTGGAGCCCCGCAAGGGCCCCGAAGTCCTGTCCACCGCCGAGGAGTTGGCGGCCGCCTTCCGCTCGGCGGGCGCGACCGTCGTGCTCGTACGTGTCGAACGCCCCGGCGTCGCCGAACAGCCGCCCGGCAGCGGTCTGGTGGCGGGCCTGGCCCAGGACGGCGACGTCGAGATCGTCAAGCGCACCATCGGCGCCTTTCAGGGCACGGACCTGGACGCCGTACTGCGCGAGCGGGGCGTCACGACCCTGGTCTTCGGCGGGATCGCCACCAACCTCGGCGTCGAGTCCACCGCCCGCGCGGCCGGCGACCTCGGCTACGACCTGGTCTTCGTCGAGGACGCCATGTCGGCCTTCACGGCGGCCGAACACGACGCGTCGACCCGCCTGGACTTCCCGAGACTGGGGACGGTGGTACGGGCGGCGGAGGTGCGGTTCGTCGCCGGCTGACCCATCTCCGGTGCGCACTGCCGGGCGGGCGGTCCTGACCTGCAGAACGGCCGATTTCGCGGACGGCAACGGCCCACCCACGCCCACTGGAACGGACGCGTCGGCCGCGAAGAGAGCCAGAGTGCCGGCGGGACCCCTGTGCGGCGCAGGGGGCGCTCCCCGCCGGTCGGGGCCCCGCCGCCGTGTCGCGGGGAGCCGGTCAGGCCTGGGCGGCCGCGGTCCGCAAGGTGAGCCGGTGTTCGCCCGCGTACACGTTCATGGAGCTGCCCCGCAGGAAGCCCACCAGGGTCAGGCCGGTCTCGGCGGCCAGGTCCACGGCCAGCGAGGACGGCGCGGAGACCGCGGCCAGCACCGGGATCCCCGCCATGACCGCCTTCTGCGCCAGCTCGAAGGAGGCCCGCCCGGAGACGAGGAGGACCGTGCGGGACAGGGGCAGGTTCCCGCTCTGCAGGGCGCGGCCGACCAGCTTGTCGACCGCGTTGTGCCGGCCCACGTCCTCCCGGACGTCCAGCAGCTCGCCGTCCTCGGTGAACAGGGCCGCCGCGTGCAGACCCCCGGTCCGGTCGAAGACCCGCTGGGCCGCGCGGAGCCGGTCGGGGAGGCCCGCGAGCAGTTCGGGATCGAGGCGGACCGGGGGAGTGTCGGCTATCGGCCAGCGGGCCGTCGTGCGCACCGCGTCGAGGCTCGCCTTGCCGCACAGGCCGCAGGACGAGGTCGTGTAGACGTTCCGTTCGAGGGTGATGTCGGGGATCGCCACGCCCGGCGCCGTGCGCACGTCGACCACGTTGTACGTGTTCGAGCCGTCGACCGTGGCGCCCGCGCAGTACACGATGTTCTGCAGGTCCCCCTGCTCGGCGAGCACGCCCTCGCTGACCAGGAAGCCCGCCGCCAGCGCGAAGTCGTCGCCCGGGGTGCGCATGGTGATCGCGAGCGGTTTGCCGTTCAGCCGGATCTCCAGCGGCTCCTCCGCGACCAGGGTGTCCGGGCGCGAGGAGACGGCCCCGTCCCGGATGCGGATCACCTTGCGTCGTTCCGTGACTCGTCCCATGTGTGCCTCAGTCCCGGTTCTGTACGTGCTGGTAGCCGAAGCGGCCCTTGATGCAGAGGTTGCCGTGGGTCACCGGGTTGTCGTGCGGCGAGGTGACCTTCACGATCTCATTGTCCTGCACGTGGAGCGTGAGGTTGCAGCCCACTCCGCAGTACGCGCACACCGTGGTCGTCTCCGTCTGCTTGGTCTCGTCCCACGTACCCGCCGCACGCATGTCGAACTCCGACTTGAACGACAGCGCTCCGGTCGGGCACACCTCGATGCAGTTCCCGCAGTACACACAGGCCGAGTCGGTCAGCGGGGCGTCCTGCTCGACGGCGATCCGGGCGTCGAAGCCGCGGCCGGAGACGGAGATCGCGAAGGTGTTCTGCCACTGGTCGCCGCAGGCGTCGACGCACTTGTAGCACAGGATGCACTTGCCGTAGTCGCGCACGTACAGATCGTTGTCGACCCGCGGTTCCTCGCCTAGCCGGGCCGCCTCCGGGCCGAACCGGTCCGGCTTCGCCCCGTACTCCTTGATCCATCCGGCGACCCGCGGAGTCGTCGACAGGTCGACCGAGGAGGCCAGCAGCTCGAGGACGATCTTGCGGCTGTGTCGGGCGCGCTCGGTGTCCGTGCGGACGACCATTCCGGGCTCGGCCCCGCGTGAGCAGGCCGGTACCAGGGTCCGGGAGCCCTCGACCTCGACCACGCAGACCCGGCAGGCGTTCTTGGGGCGCAGGGTGTCGCCCTGGCACAGGGTCGGTACGTCCTTCCCGGCCGCCCGGCACGCGTCGAGGACGGTCGAGCCCTCCGGGACCCGGACCTCCTGGCCGTCCAGGGTGAACTCCAGCAGCCGGCGCGGAATCCCGAGCGGTGTCACGGTCATTCGTAGGCCCCCAGACGGTCGATGGCGGATTCCACGGCGTTCCACGCGGTCTGTCCCAGACCGCAGATCGAGGCGTCCCGCAGGGCGCGCCCCACCTCCCTGAGCAGTGCGATGTCGTCGGCCGCGGCCGCCCCCGTGCGCCCCGCGATCCGGTGCAGCGCCTCCTCCTGCCGTACCGTCCCGACCCGGCACGGCACACACTGCCCGCAGGACTCGTCCCGGAAGAACTCGGCGATCCGCAGCAGCAGCCGGGGCAGCGGAACGGTGTCGTCGAAGGCCATGACGACGCCCGAGCCGAGCGTGGTGCCCGCTTCCCGGGTGCCTTCGAAGGTGAGCGGGATGTCCAGTTCGTCGGGCCGTACGAAACCGCCGGCGGCCCCGCCGAGGAGGACGGCCCTGAGGCCGGGGCGCACCCCGGCCAGCCGAAGCACCTCGCCCAGCGTCGCGCCGAACGGCAGCTCGTAGACGCCGGGCCGGTCCACGCTGCCGGAGACGCAGAACAGCTTCGGCCCGGTGGACTTCCCGGTGCCGATCGCCGCATAGGCCGGGGCACCCATGGTCAGGATCGGCAGGACGTTCACCAGCGTCTCGACGTTGTTCTCCACGGTCGGCCTGCCGAACAGGCCCTTGTGAACCGGGAAGGGAGGCTTGGAGCGCGGTTCGCCCCGGTACCCCTCGATGGAGTTGAACAGGGCCGTCTCCTCGCCGCAGATGTAGGCGCCCGCACCGCGCCGGATCTCGATGTCGAAGGCATGGCCCTGGCCGAGGACGTCGTCGCCGAGGAAGCCACGCGCGCGTGCCTGCGCGATCGCGTGCTCCAGACGGCGCAGGGCGCGTGGGTACTCGCCGCGCAGATAGACGTACCCCTGGTGCGCGCCGGTCGCGTACGCGGCGATCGTCATGGCCTCCACCAGCGCGTACGGGTCGCCCTCCAGGAGCACCCGGTCCTTGAAGGTGCCCGGCTCGGATTCGTCGGCGTTGCAGACCAGGTAGTGGGGGTGGTCGGGCTGCGACGCCGTGGCCTGCCACTTGCGGCCGGTGGGGAAGGCGGCGCCGCCACGCCCGACCAGGCCGGAGTCGGTCACCTCGCGGATCACCCCGGCGGGACCGAGCTCGAAGGCGCGGCGCAGGGCGGTGTAGCCGCCGTGGGCGCGGTAGTCGTCGAGGGAGGACGGGTCGACCGTCCCCACCCTGCCGAGCAGGACGAGTCCCGGGTCCCCGGCCTGCGGCACCGCCGTCGCCGCCGGCGGCTCCTCGGGCGCCGAGTCGGGGGCGGTCGCGGCGAGGACGGCCTCCCGCACGGTCGCCGGCGCCGACACCGCCGTACGCACCGGATCGCCCGCCCTGACGGCGAGTGCGGCCGGGGCACGTTCGCACAGGCCGAGGCAGGGGCCGCGCTGCACCGAGACGCCGGGACCGAGTCGTGCCTCGACCCCGGCGCTGAGGCCGGCCGCGCCCGCCGCCGTGCACGCGAGGTCCGTGCAGAGGTGGAGAACGGTCGCGGGGCGGGGCCTGAGCGAGAACATCGCGTAGAACGTGGCGACCCCGTACGCCTGTGCCGGCGGCACGGTCAGCCGCCGGCACAGGTAGTCCAACCCGCCCTCGCTGATCCAGCCGATGCGGTCGTTGAGGACGTGCAGCCCCGGCAGCAGCAGGTCGCGTCGGTCCCGGGCCGCGCGGCCGCCGCGGGCCCACCGCAGGTCGGCGTCGGACCGGTCGGCGCCCTCCCAGGAGGACTCCGGAGGCCCCAACAGGGTGTCGACGGCGGCCCGTTCGTCGTCCGTCGGCTTGCTGTCGCCGAAGTGCAGATCCATCAGGTCACCTCACGATGGTCGCGACGGGGAGCTTCTCGATCCGGATCGCCGAGGCCTTGAACTCCGCCGTCCCGGCGATCGGGCAGTTGGCCGCGATCGTCAGCTGGTTGGTGTCCACCTCGTCGGGAAAGTGCATGGTCATGAACGCGAGCCCGGGACGCAGTGCCGGGTCGATCCACACCGGCGCCACGACCGACCCGCGCCGCGAGGACACCTGTACCTCCTCGCCGACCACGACCCCGTAGTGCTCGGCGTCCTCCGGGGACAGCTCGACGTACTCGCCGCGCCGCAACGGGGAGGCGTAACTCCCGCTCTGGACACCGGTGTTGTAGGAGTCGAGACGGCGTCCGGTGGTGAGCCGGATCGGGTACTCCTCGTCGGTGAGGTCGACCGGCGGATCGTGCCGCACGATCCCGAAGGGCGCCGGCATCCCGCGCCTGACCGGGTCCTTCTCCCACAACCGGCCGTGCAGAAAGGTCGGTTCGAGCTCCTCGGTGCTCGGGCACGGCCACTGGATGCCCTGGTGCTCCTCCAGACGCCCGTACGTCATCCCGTAGTGGTCCGGCGAGACGGAGCGCAGCTCGTTCCAGACGGCCTCCGAGTCGGCGTACTTCCAGTCGTGGCCCAGACGTGCGGCCAGCTCGCAGATGATGTCGACGTCCTCGCGGGCGACGCCGGGCGGAGTGACCGCTCGCCGGACCCGCTGGACCCGCCGCTCGCTGTTGGTGGTCGTGCCCTCGGTCTCCGCCCAGCCGGCCGTGGCGGGCAGGACGACGTCCGCGAGCTCGGCCGTCCTCGTCAGGAAGATGTCCTGGACGAGGAGGAAGTCGAGCTGCCGCAGGCGCCGTACGGCCTGCTCGCTGTCGGCCTCCGACTGCGCCGGGTTCTCCCCGACGCAGTAGACGGCCCGGAGGGAGCCCTCCTCCATCGCCTCGAACATCTCGGTGAGGTTCAGCCCGTAGTGGGGTTCGATGACCGTGTCCCACGCCGACTCGAACTTCAGCCGGGTGTCCGCGTCGAGGATGTCCTGAAAGCCGGGCAGCCGGTTGGGGATCGCGCCCATGTCGCCGCCGCCCTGCACGTTGTTCTGACCGCGCAGCGGCTGCAACCCGGCGCCGTAGCGGCCCACTTGACCGGTCAGCAGGGAGAGGTTGATGAGCGCGCGGACGTTGTCGGTGCCGTTGTGGTGCTCGGTGATGCCGAGGGTCCAGCACAACTGGGCGCGCTCGGCGCGGGCGTAGGCATGCGCCAACTTCCGTATCGCGCGCGCCGGTACGCCCGTCACCTTCTCGGCGAGCGACAGTGTCCACGGCTCGACGAGCGCCCGGTACTCCTCGAAACCGGTGGTCGCCCGCTCGATGAACGCCTCGTTGGCCAGGCCCGCGTGGATGATCTCCCGGCCGATCGCGTGCGCCATCGGGATGTCGGTGCCGACGTTCAGTCCGAGCCAGCTCTCCGCCCACTCGGCGGTGGAGGTGCGCCGCGGATCGACCGCGTACATCCGCGCGCCGTTCCTGATGCCCTTCAGCACGTGCTGGAAGAAGATCGGGTGGGCGAAGCGGGCGTTGGAGCCCCACATCACGATGACGTCCGTGTGCTCGATCTCCTCGTACGAGGACGTCCCGCCGCCGGAGCCGAACGCGGCGGAGAGCCCGGCGACGCTCGGGGCGTGGCAGGTCCGGTTGCAGGAGTCGACGTTGTTGGTGCCCATGACGACCCGGGCGAACTTCTGCGCCACGTAGTTCATCTCGTTGGTGGCGCGGGCGCAGGAGAACATGCCGAACGCGCCGCGGTTGCGGTCCAGGCCGTTGGCCGCCCGGTCCAGGGCCTCCTCCCAGCTCGCCCGCCGGAACGGCTCGTCACGGGAGTCCCGCACCAGGGGGTGGGTGAGGCGGGTGTAGGTCTTCGGCTGACGCTTCCTCATGCGGCGCTCCTCAGCGCGAGCAGGTCCGAGATGGCGTGCACGGTGCGCAGGGTGGGCACCTCCACACCGGTGATCTCCGCCAGCTCGACGACTGCGGCGAGCAGCGCGTCGAGTTCGAGCGGCTTGCCGCGCTCCAGATCCTGGAGGGTGGAGGTGCGGTGGTCGCCGACGCGTTCGGCGCCGGCCAGCCGGCGTTCGATGGAGACGCCGACCTCGCAGCCGAGGGCCTCGGCGACCGCGAGCGTCTCGGCCATCATGGTCTCGATGACCTTGCGGGTGCCGCCGTGCCGGCACATCTGCCGCATGGTGGCGCGGGCCAGCGCGCTGATCGGGTTGAACGAGATGTTGCCCAGCAGCTTGAGCCAGATGTCGTTGCGCAGGTCCGGCTCCACCGGGCACTTGAGACCGCCGGCGACCATGGCCTCGCTGAAGTCGAGGCAGCGCTTGGAGACGCTGCGCTCGGGCTCGCCGACGGAGAACCGGGTGCCTTCGAGGTGCCGTACGACTCCCGGCCCCGCCAACTCCGTCGCCGCGTAGACGACACAGCCGACGGCCCGTTCGGGCGCGAGCACCGCACTGACCGCGCCGCCGGGGTCCACGCTCTCGACGCGGTGGCCGTCGTAGGGGCCGCCGTGCCGGTGGAAGTACCACCAGGGGATGCCGTTCTGGGCGGCGACCACCGTGGTGGTGTCGTGCAGAAGGGGCTCGATGAGCGGCCCGCACGCCGCGTACGAGGTGGCCTTCAGACCGAGGAAGACATGGTCGACCGGGCCGATCTCGGCCGGGTCGTCGGTGGCGTGGGCGTGCGCGGTGAAGTCGCCGCGCGGACTGAGCACCCGTACTCCGTGCCGCCGCATGGCCGCCAGGTTCGGTCCACGGGCCACCAGATGCACGTCGGCGCCGGCGCGGTGGAGCGCGGCACCGACGTAGGCGCCGATCGCACCGGCGCCGAGGACTGCGACTTTCATGACGAGACAGCTCCGTTCGGTCGAGGGATACCGAGGAGAGGGCAGCATTGCCGAATCTTGTCGACCGAATATTGTCTACAGTATGGAAGTTGGGGGGACAAGGCTTCGCGCAGCACCTGGGACACCGGGCGCCGGGACGGCCCGTGACCGTTCGTCGTCCGCCGCCGACCGTTCGTCGCGCCGTGCATACCGCTCATCGCATACGGTCGACGCTTTGCCCTCCCGTACCTTCCCAACTCCCGTACGGATTCCTAGGGTTCGGGATCATGAGCCCCCCTGTAGCGCCGCCCGGCTGGAGCCGCTGGCTCGTCCCCCCGGCCGCCCTCTCCGTCCATCTCTCCATCGGCCAGGCCTACGCCTGGAGCGTCTTCAAGCCGCCGCTCGAATCCGCGCTGAACCTCGACGGCACGGAGAGCGCGCTGCCGTTCCAGTTCGCCATCGTGATGCTCGGTCTGTCGGCCGCGTTCGGCGGCACGCTCGTCGAGCGCAAAGGGCCACGCTGGGCGATGACCGTGGCGCTGGTCTGCTTCTCCTCCGGCCTGCTGCTGTCCGCGCTCGGCGCGGAGACCAAGCAGTTCTGGCTGATCGTCCTCGGCTACGGCGTGGTCGGCGGCGTCGGCCTCGGCATCGGCTACATCTCGCCCGTGTCGACACTGATCAAGTGGTTCCCGGACCGGCCCGGCATGGCCACCGGCATCGCCATCATGGGCTTCGGCGGCGGCGCGCTGATCGCCTCCCCCTGGTCGGCGCAGATGCTGTCCTCCTTCGGCACCGACAACTCCGGGATCGCGCTGGCGTTCCTGGTCCTCGGGCTGTCGTACGCCGTCTTCATGTCGCTCGGTGTGCTGCTGGTGCGGGTGCCGCGCACCGAGAAGCCGGTCCAGGACGCACCCAGCGCCCTCGAGGGCGTGCAGGTCTCGGCGGCGAGCGCGGTGCGCACCCCGCAATTCTGGTGCCTGTGGCTCGTGCTGTGCATGAACGTGACGGCGGGCATCGGCATCCTGGAGAAGGCCGCGCCGATGATCACGGACTTCTTCGCGAACAGCTCGGCCGCCGTGTCGGCGTCCGCCGCCGCCGGTTTCGTCGCGCTGCTGTCCGCAGCCAACATGGCGGGCCGCATCGGCTGGTCGTCCACCTCCGACCTGATCGGCCGCAAGAACATCTACCGCGTGTACCTGGGCGTCGGCGCGGTGATGTACGCGCTCATCGCACTGTTCGGCGACTCCTCCAAGCCGCTGTTCGTGCTGTGCGCGCTGGTCATCCTCTCCTTCTACGGTGGCGGCTTCGCGACCATCCCCGCCTATCTGAAGGACCTCTTCGGCGCCTACCAGGTCGGCGCGATCCACGGCCGGCTGCTCACCGCCTGGTCCACCGCCGGTGTGCTCGGTCCGCTGATCGTCAACTGGATCGCCGACCACCAGAAGGACGCCGGCAAGACCGGCTCGTCCCTCTACACCCTGTCCTTCGTCATCATGATCGGCCTGCTCGTCGTCGGCTTCGTCGCCAACGAGCTCGTCCGGCCGGTCGACCCCCGTCACCACATCCCCGCACCGAGGAGGGCCGCCGATGTCGGAGCACGACAGCAGCCAGAGTCCGCCTGACCGGCGCCCGCTGATCGCCTTCGCCTGGCTGTGGGTGGGCGCACCGCTCGTCTATGGCGTCTACGAGCTCGTGGAGAAGGCGACGAAGCTGTTCACCGGGTGACCGTTCGGCAGGTGTTCGGGCGTCCGAGGGCCTGACAGAAGCCCACAACCCGGGCGCCCGATTCCTGTCGCCTCGGCTGCCGCCGTACTCGTGAGTCACTGATCAGACTGGTGGATCCCGCAACCCGAAGCAGCAACGAGGGGGATCCACCCATGAACGGCTCGCGCATCGCCGCCGTCGGCCATTACCAGCCCGCCAAGGTGCTCACCAACGAGGACCTGGCGGGCATGGTGGACACCAGCGACGAGTGGATCAGGTCCCGGGTGGGGATCCGTACCCGGCACATCGCCGGGCCGGAGGAGCCGGTCGACGAACTCGCCGCGCACGCCGCCGCGAAGGCGCTCGCGGCGGCGGGCCTCGCGCCCGGCGACATCGACCTGGTGCTGGTCGCCACCTCCACGGCCGTCGACCGCTCGCCCAACATGGCCGCCCGGGTCGCCGCCCGGCTCGGCATCCCCTCGCCCGCCGCGATGGACGTCAACGTGGTCTGCGCCGGCTTCACCCACGCCCTGGCCACCGCCGACCACGCGGTGCGCGCCGGTGCCTCGGCCCGCGCCCTGGTCGTCGGCGCCGACAAGATGTCGGACGTGACCGACTGGAGCGACCGCACCACCTGTGTGCTCGTCGGCGACGGGGCGGGGGCCGCCGTGGTCGAGGCCGCCGACCGTCCGCTGATCGGGCCGGTGCTGTGGGGCTCCGTGCCCGAGATGGGGCACGCGGTGCGGATCGAGGGGACGCCGGCCCGGTTCGCGCAGGAGGGGCAGAGCGTCTACCGCTGGGCCACCACCCAGCTGCCGTCCATCGCCCGCAAGGCCTGCGAACGCGCCGGGCTCGCGCCCGAGGAACTCGCCGGGGTCGTCCTGCACCAGGCCAACCTGCGCATCATCGAGCCCCTCGCAGAGAAGATCGGCGCCGTCAACGCCGTCGTCGCGCGGGATGTCACCGAGTCCGGGAACACGTCCGCGGCGAGCATCCCCCTCGCCCTCTCCAAGCTGGTCGAACAGGGCGCCCTCTCCACCGGCGACCCGGTCCTGCTCTTCGGCTTCGGCGGCAACCTCTCGTACGCCGGACAGGTCGTCCGCTGCCCGTGAGCGGGGGTGTGCCGGGCAGCCGTGTGACGAGACCAACTCGCCGTCCCCCTGGCGGTTGTGCGCCGTAGACTGTAGACGAAAGACAATCGATACTGGCTTTCCGGCTGCAGTTGCCCCGCGCTGCCCAGGAGGGGGACCGACCGATGTTGTCGACAGGACTGCCGCAGGGCGCGGTGCCCAAGCTCGAACGGCCCGGACCGCTGCGCGACCGCGTCTACGAGGCACTGCTCGAACTCATCACCACGCGCGCCCTGCAGCCCGGCCAGCACCTGGTCGAGAGCGAACTCGCCGGTCACCTCGGTGTGTCCCGGCAGCCGGTGCGGGAGGCGCTGCAGCGGCTGAACACCGACGGCTGGGTCGATCTGCGGCCCGCCCAGGGCGCGTTCGTGCACGAGCCGACGGAGGAGGAGGCCGACCAGCTCCTGACCGTCCGTACGCTGCTGGAGGCCGAGGCCGCCCGGCTGGCCGCCGCCAACGCGGGCAGCGCCGGCATCGCGGTCCTTCAGGAGCTGTGCACCGAGGGGGAGAAGGCGGTCGCCGCCGACGACGTGGACGGCGCGGTGGCGATGAACGCCCGCTTCCACGCCAAGATCATGGATCTCGCCGGCAACGCGGTCCTCGCCGAACTGGCGGCCCAGGTGGACCGCCGGGTGCGCTGGTACTACACGCCGATCGCGCGCCAGCGCGGCCGGCAGTCCTGGATCGAGCACCGCGAGCTGATCGCCGCGATCGCGGACCGGGACGAGCAGCGGGCCACGCGGCTGATGCGCGACCACACGGAACACACCCGGCGGTCGTACCACGAGCGGGAGGAATCCTGACCCGGGCGGGAGGGTCGAGCCGGCCTGACACCAAAGGACGGCCGGGTCTGGACTCCGCTCCCTTCTTTGTCCTGTGAGTGGAGAAAGTTGTAGCGAATTCGCGCACGGCTTCTTCTCAGGCTCGGCGTTCCTTGCTACGTTCCCCTCGAAAGCCGGAACACTGGTGGCCGACTGAGGCGGGGAGGGGCTCGTGAGACGCATGACGGCACGACCCGCCAACGCACATCAGGCCAAACTGCTCAAGCTGTTGCGCGACGCAGGACCCAACTCCCGTGCGCAGCTTGGCGATCAGGTCGATCTCTCCCGGTCCAAACTGGCCGTTGAGGTGGACCGACTGCTGGAGACGGGCCTGGTCGTGGCCGACGGACTCGCCGCCTCGCGCGGCGGCCGCCGCTCCCACAACGTCCGGCTCAATCCGGAACTGCGCTTCCTCGGCGTCGACATCGGCGCGACCTCGGTCGACGTCGCCGTCACCAACGCCGAGCTGGAGGTCCTCGGCCACCTCAACCAGCCGATGGACGTCCGCGAGGGCCCGGTCGCGGTCTTCGAGCAAGTCCTGTCCATGGCCGCGAAGTTGAGGGCCTCGGGGCTCGCGGAGGGTTTCGACGGCGCCGGCATCGGCGTCCCGGGACCGGTCCGCTTCCCCGAGGGCGTCCCGGTGGCCCCGCCCATCATGCCGGGCTGGGACGGCTTCCCCGTACGGGAGGCGCTCAGCCAGGAACTCGGCTGCCCGGTCATGGTCGACAACGACGTGAACCTCATGGCGATGGGGGAGATGCACGCGGGCGTCGCGCGTTCCGTGGGCGACTTCCTCTGCGTCAAGATCGGCACCGGCATCGGCTGCGGCATCGTCGTCGGCGGTGAGGTCCACCGCGGGGTGACGGGCAGCGCGGGCGACATCGGGCACATCCAGGCCGTGCCCGACGGGCGCCCGTGCGCCTGCGGCAACCGAGGCTGTCTGGAAGCCCACTTCAGCGGGGCGGCCCTCGCCCGGGACGCCGTGGAGGCGGCCGGGCAGGGGCTGTCGGAGGAACTCGCCTCGCGCCTTGCGGCGCACGGCACCCTCACCGCGGTGGACGTCGCCGCCGCGGCCGCCGCCGGTGACGCCACCGCCCTCGATCTGATCCGCGAGGGCGGCAACCGTACCGGCCGGGTCATCGCCGGCCTGGTCTCCTTCTTCAACCCGGGCCTGGTGGTGATCGGCGGCGGGGTGACCGGCCTCGGCCACACCCTGCTCGCCGCGATCCGCACCCAGGTCTACCGTCAGTCGCTGCCGCTCGCGACGGGCAACCTGCCCATCGTGCTGGGGGAGTTGGGCCCGAACGCCGGAGTCATCGGCGCCGCCCGCCTCATCAGCGACCATCTGTTCTCACCCGCGTAAGCGCTCGTTCCCAGTACGGCTCACGTGTACGGCGCCCTGTCGTGCCGTGCCCCGAACACACCTGCCCGCAGGCGCGCCGACCGAGCCTGCCCGCACGCACCCTGCAACCGGCCCGCACGCCCGCCAAGGGGATCCGCATGGCACCAGAACCACCGCTGCTCAGCATGTCCGGCATCACCAAGTCCTTCCCCGGAGTCCGGGCCCTCGACGGAGTCGACCTCGACGTCCAGGCCGGTGAGGTGCACTGTCTGCTCGGCCAGAACGGGGCCGGCAAGTCCACCCTGATCAAGGTCCTGTCCGGCGCCCACCAGCCCGACACCGGCACGATCGGCTGGCGCGGCGAGCCGGTCACCCTCCGCTCGCCCATCGCCGCCATGCGCCTCGGCATCGCCACCATCTACCAGGAACTCGACCTGGTGGAGCACCTGTCGGTCGCCGAGAACGTCCATCTCGGCCACGAGCCGACGGCGGCCGGGTTCGTCGTCCGGGCGAAGACGGCGAAGGCGTCGACCGCCGCTCTGCTGAGGCGACTCGGACATCCGGAGGTAGACCCGGCCCGGCTGGTGGGGGAGTTGTCGGCGGCCCAGCAGCAGATCGTGTCCATGGCACGGGCGCTCTCCCACGACGTACGGCTCATCGTGATGGACGAGCCGTCGGCCGCCCTCGACCCGGACGAGGTCGACAACCTCTTCCGTATCGTCGGCGACCTGACCGCCGAGGGAGTCGCCGTCGTCTACATCTCCCACCGGCTGGAGGAGATCCGCCGCATCGGCGACCGGGTGACCGTGCTGAAGGACGGACGGGCGGTGGCCCGCGGGCTGCCGGCGAAGTCGACGCCGACCCGTGAGGTGGTCGCGCTGATGACGGGCCGCAACGTCGAGTACGTCTTCCCCGAGCGGCCCGCCTCGGTACCGGACTCGGCACCGGTGCTGGAGGTTCAAGGGCTCGCGCGGGAAGGCGAGTTCGCGCCTCTGGACCTGGAGGTGCGGCCCGGTGAAATCGTCGGCCTCGCCGGACTCGTCGGCTCCGGGCGTTCGGAGATCCTGGAGACGATCTACGGCGCCCGCAGGCCGACCGCCGGTCACGTACGGGTCGACGGGGATCCGTTGCGGCCCGGGAGCGTACGCGCCGCGGTCCGGGCGGGGCTCGGGCTCGCCCCCGAGGAACGCAAGGCGCAGGCCCTGCTGATGCTGGAGTCCGTCACCCGCAATGTCTCGGTCTCCTCCCTGTCCCGTTTCTCGCGCGCCGGCTGGATCGACCGGGGTGCCGAACTGGGGGCGGCGCGGGCGGCTGCGCGCGAGCTGTCCCTGCGGCCCGACAACCCCTCCGTGCCCGTCCGCACCCTCTCCGGCGGCAACCAGCAGAAGGCCGTCCTGGCCCGCTGGCTGCTGCGCGGCTGCCGTGTCCTGCTGCTCGACGAGCCGACCCGGGGCGTCGACGTCGGCGCCCGCGCCGAGCTGTACGCGGTCGTCCGGCGCCTGGCCGACGAGGGCCTCGCCGTCCTGCTGGTCTCCAGCGAGGTGCCCGAGGTGCTCGGCCTCGCCGACCGCGTCCTGGTGCTCCGCGAGGGACACGTCGTCCACACGGCACCCGCCCGGGAGCTCGACGAACACCGCGTACTCGACCTCGTCATGGAAGGAAGTCCGGCGTCATGACGCAGCACGCCTCCCCGCCACGGGACAACACCGACAAGATGCCGACGACAGGCCAAGTCCCCGTCTGGCGCGGCCTGTTCGCCCGCGCCGACGTCCGCACCCTCTCCCTCCTCGGCGTCCTCGCGGCCCTGGTCCTGATCGGCGGCATCACCAAGCCCGACGAGTTCCTCGACACCCGCAACCTCCAGCTCGTCCTCACCCAGGCCTCCGTCATCGGCGTCGTCACCGTCGGCATGACCTTCGTCATCACCTCCGGCGGCATCGACCTCTCGGTCGGCGCGATCGTCGCCCTGGCCTCGGTGTGGGCGACGACGGTCGCCACACAGGACTACGGCTTCGCCGGGGTCCTCTTCACGGCGGTGATCGTCGGCGTGGGCTGCGGCCTGGTGAACGGACTGCTCATCGCGTACGGCAACATGGTCCCCTTCATCGCCACCCTCGCCATGCTCGCCTCGGCCCGCGGCCTGGCCCTGCAGATCACCGACGGCCGCACCCAGATCGTCACCATCGACGGCATCCTCAAGCTCGGCGAGCGCGACTCCTACGTGCTCGGCGTCCCGCCGCTGGTCCTGGTCTTCGCGGTCGTGACGATCATCGGCTGGCTGATCCTGAACCGCACCACCTTCGGGCGCCGCACGGTCGCCGTCGGCGGCAACGCGGAAGCCGCCCGGCTCGCCGGCATCGACGTCCGCCGTCAGCGGCTGTATCTGTACCTGCTGTCCGGGCTGTGCTGCGGCATCGCCGCCTTCCTGCTGATCGTCCTGTCCGGCTCCGGCCAGAACACCAACGGCAACCTCTACGAACTCGACGCCATCGCGGCCGCCATCATCGGCGGAACGCTGCTGAGCGGGGGACGCGGGACCATCACCGGCTCGGTGCTCGGCGTACTGATCTTCACGACGATCACCAACATCTTCGCCCTGAACAACCTGCAGAGCGACGTCCAGCAGATCGCCAAGGGGGCGATCATCGTCGCCGCGGTGCTGGTGCAGCGGCGTGGCGCGAGCACGTCCTGAGGACCTGAGGAAAGGTTTCGGTACTATGTCACATTCCACCGGTGCCAGTGCTGTGTCACAGGGCACCAGCCGCAGAGGCCTCCTCTTCGGAGCCGCCGCCGTCTCCACCACCGCTCTGCTCACCGCTTGCACGAGCAACGAGAGCAAGGACGAGAAGACCGCGGCCGACAACCGGCCCGCCGCGGACGACAAGCCGGGCAAGCACGTCACCATCGGCTTCGCCGGCCCTCAGGCCGACCACGGCTGGCTCAACGCCATCAACGACAACGCGGAGAGCCGCGCCAAGAAGTACTCCGACGTCACCCTCGAGATCACCGAGGGCTCCAACGACACGGCCGCGCAGATCGGCCAGATCGAGACCCTGATCAACAAGAAGGTCGACGTCCTGGTCGTGCTGCCCGCCGACGGCAAGGCCCTCACCCAGGTCGGCCTGAAGGCGATGCGCGCCGGCATCCCCGTCGTCAACCTGGACCGTATCTTCAACTCCCCGCAGGCGTACCGCTGCTGGATCGGCGGCGACAACTACGGCATGGGCCTCAACGCCGGCACCTACATCGGCGAGAAGCTGAAGGGAAAGGCGAACGCCAAGGTCGTCGAGCTGGCCGGACTGGACAACCTGGAGCTCACCAAACAGCGCAGCAAGGGCTTCGACGACGCCCTGAGGAACTACCCCAACATCAGGAAGGTGGCCCGTCAGGCCGCCGAGTTCACGGTCGAGTCAGGCCAGGCCAAGATGGCCCAACTCCTGCAGGCCCAGCCCAAGTTCGACGCGCTGTGGAACCACGACGACGACCAGGGCGTGGGCGCGCTGCGCGCCATCGAGCAGGCCGGGCGGGACGACTTCCTGATGGTCGGCGGCGCCGGAGCGCTCTCCGCCTTCCAGGCCATCAAGCAGGACAACGGCGTACTGAAGGCGACCGTCCTCTACCCGCCCACCATGGCCGCGTCCGCGATCGACCTGGCCCGCGCCCTCGGCCAGGGCAAGGGCGTGAGCGGCATGGCGGAGTTCGAGATCCCCGCCTCGATCACGCTCTACTCGGCCGTCGTCGACAAGGACAACGTCGAGCAGTACATGCCCACCGGCTTCCGCTGACCGCCCCGCACCCCCCACGGCACAGCCACGAACAGGACGAGGACGAGGAGGACATCCGTATGGCACAGCCCCAGCAGTCGGACGGACCGGAGGCCGCGAAGCCGCCCCTGCGCGTCGGCATGGTCGGCTACGCCTTCATGGGCGCCGCCCACTCCCAGGGCTGGCGCACCGCGGGGCGCGTGTTCGACCTGCCGCTGCGGCCGGTCATGGCCGCGATCTGCGGGCGCGACGCGACGGCCGTACGGGCGGCGGCCGACCGGCACGGCTGGGCGACGGCCGAGACCGACTGGCGGGCCCTGATCGCACGCGACGACATCGACCTCGTCGACATCTGCACCCCCGGCGACAGCCACGCCGAGATCGCCCTCGCCGCCCTCGCCGCAGGCAAGCACGTCCTGTGCGAGAAGCCGCTCGCGAACACGGTGGAGGAGGCCTCGGCGATGGCGGCGGCGGCCGAAGCCGCCCACCGGCGTGGTCAGTTGGCGATGGTCGGCTTCAACTACCGCCGGGTGCCGGCGACCGCCCTGGCCCGGCGGATGGTGGCGGAAGGGCGCCTCGGACAGCTGCGGCACGTCCGGGTGACGTACCTTCAGGACTGGCTCGTCGACCCGGAGTTCCCGCTCACCTGGCGGCTGCGCAGGGAACTGGCCGGCTCCGGCTCGCTCGGCGATCTCGGCGCGCACATCGTCGACCTCGCGCAGTATCTGGCGGGGGAGAGGCTCGCGGGCGTGTCCGCCCTGACGGAGACCTTCGTACGGGAGCGTCCGCTGCCCGTCGGCGCCACCAGCGGCCTGTCCGCGGCCTCGTCCGCAGGCACCGGGCAGGTCACCGTCGACGACGCCGCCCTGTTCACCGGCCGCTTCGCCTCCGGCGCCCTCGCCTCCTTCGAGGCGACCCGCTACGCCACCGGCCGCAAGAACGCCCTGCGCATCGAACTCAACGGCGAGCGCGGCTCGCTGGCCTTCGACCTGGAGCGGCTCAACGAGCTATCGTACCACGACGGCACGGAGCCGGGAACGCACGCCGGCTTCCGCCGCATCCTCGTCACCGAACCCGACCACCCCTACCTGGACGCCTGGTGGCCGCCGGGCCATGGCCTCGGCTACGAGCACACCTTCGTCCACCAGGCCCGCGACCTCGTCCACGCCGTCGCGGAGGGCCGCCGGCCCGAACCCTCCTTCGCGGACGGGCTGCAGGTGCAGCGCGTGCTGGCGGCGGTGGAGGAGAGCGCCGAGAAGAACTCCGTCTACACGCCCGTCGCCGTCTGAGGAGGTCCCGGACATGCCACGCCAGTTCACGCTCTTCACCGGTCAGTGGGCGGACCTGCCCCTGGAGGAAGTCTGCCGCCTCGCCCGCGACTTCGGCTACGACGGCCTCGAACTCGCCTGCTGGGGCGACCACTTCGAGGTCGACAAGGCCCTCACCGACCCTTCGTACCTCCGGTCGAGGCACGAGTTGCTGGAGAAGTACGGCCTCGAGTGCTGGGCCGTCTCCAACCATCTCGTCGGGCAGGCCGTCTGCGACGCCATCATCGACGAACGCCACCAGGCCATCCTGCCGGGCGAGATCTGGGGCGACGGGGACCCGGAAGGGGTACGGCGGCGCGCGGCGGACCGCATCAAGGACACCGCGCGGGCCGCGGCGGCCTTCGGCGTCGACACCGTCATCGGCTTCACCGGCTCCGCCATCTGGCACCTGGTCGCCATGTTTCCGCCCGCGCCCGAGTCGATGATCGAGCGCGGCTACGAGGACTTCGCCGAGCGTTGGAACCCGATCCTCGACGTCTTCGACGCGGCGGGCGTGAGGTTCGCCCACGAGGTCCATCCGAGCGAGATCGCCTACGACTACTGGACAACGCACCGGGCTCTGGAGGCCGTTGGGCACCGTCCCGCCTTCGGCCTGAACTTCGACCCCTCGCACTTCGTGTGGCAGGACCTGGACCCCGTCGGCTTCCTGTGGGACTTCCGCGACCGGATCTACCACGTCGACTGCAAGGAGGCCCGCAAGCGCCTGGACGGCCGCAACGGCCGCCTCGGCTCCCATCTGCCCTGGGGCGACCCGCGCCGGGGCTGGGACTTCGTGTCCGCGGGCCACGGCGACGTCCCCTGGGAGGACGTCTTCCGGATGCTGCGCTCCATCGACTACCAGGGCCCGATCTCCGTCGAGTGGGAGGACGCCGGCATGGACCGGCTCCAGGGCGCCCCCGAGGCCCTGACCCGCCTCAAGGCCTACGACTTCGAGCCGCCGTCGGCCTCCTTCGACGCGGCGTTCGGCAACTGAGCCTGAACCGAAGCCAGTTCATTTTCCGCATCTCCGGGATGACGGCGCATCCCGGCGTTCGCACCCGCCCGTACAACCGGCCCCCCATGGAGGCATTCGTGCACGGGAACGACCGAACCACCCGCACCGAAGGACTCACAACACACAGACGACGCTTCCGCCGAGCGGTCGCCCTCCTCGGCGGCACGCTCCTCGCGGGCGCCTCGCTCACCCTGACCACGCCCCAGGCCGGCGCAGCCGTCGCCGACCCGGGGACCGCACCGGCGGCCTCGGCGGCGGAGGACTTCCAGCAGGTCACCCTCGCCAAGGGGGAGGCGGAGGTCGGCGAACCCATGTCGCTCGCCGTCCTCCCCGGCCGCTCCGTCCTGCACACCTCACGCGACGGCGAGCTGCGCCTCACGGACGCCGCCGGCAACACCCGGCTGATCGGCAAGCTCGCTGTCTACTCCCATGACGAGGAAGGGCTCCAAGGCGTCGGAGTGGACCCGGACTTCGCGACCAACCGGGCCATCTACCTCTACTACGCGCCCCCGTTGAACACCCCGGCCGGTGACGCCCCCGAGACGGGCACCGCGGCCGACTTCGCCCCCTTCGACGGCGTCAACCGCCTCTCCCGCTTCGTGCTGAAGGCGGACGGCACCCTCGACACCGCCAGCGAGAAGAAGGTCATCGACATCCCGGCGTCCCGCGGCCTGTGCTGCCACGTCGGCGGCGACATCGACTTCGACGCGGCCGGCAACCTCTATCTGTCGACGGGCGACGACACCAACCCCTTCCAGTCGGACGGCTACACGCCCATCGACGAGCGCGCCGACCGCAACCCCGCCTTCGACGCCCAGCGTTCCGCGGGCAACACCAACGATCTGCGCGGCAAGATCCTGCGCATCAAGGTGAACGCCGACGGCTCGTACTCCGTCCCCGACGGCAACCTCTTCGCGCCCGGCACCGACAGGACACGCCCCGAGATCTACGCGATGGGCTTCCGCAACCCGTTCCGCTTCAGCGTCGACAAGAAGACCGGAATCGTCTACGTCGGTGACTACGGCCCCGACGCGGGCGCCGCCGATCCGGCCCGCGGCCCGGCCGGCCAGGTCGAGTTCGCGCGTGTCACCGGCCCCGGCAACTTCGGCTGGCCGTACTGCACCGGCGCCAACGACGCCTACGTGGACTACGACTTCGCGACGAAGACCTCGGGCGGCTCCTTCGACTGCGGGGCCCCGAAGAACAACTCCCCGCACAACACCGGCCGCACCGACCTGCCCCCGGCCCAGCCCGCCTGGATTCCCTACAACGGCCCGTCCGTACCGGAGTTCGGCGACGGCTCCGAGTCCCCCATGGGCGGTCCGGTCTACCACTACGACGCCTCGCTCGACTCGCCCGTCAAGTTCCCCGAGGCGTACGACGGCGACTTCTTCGCCGGTGAGTTCGGCCGCCGCTGGATCAAGCGGATCGTGAGCGACGGCAGCGGCACCGTGCAGTCCATCAACGCCTTCCCGTGGACCGGCACCCAGGTGATGGACATGGCCTTCGGACCCGACGGCGCGCTGTACGTCCTCGACTACGGCACCTCATGGTTCGGCGGCGACGACAACTCCGGTCTCTACCGCATCGAGAACGCGACCGACGGCCACTCCCCGGTGGCCCAGGCCGCGGCGAGCCGCACGTCAGGACAGGCCCCGCTGAAGGTGCGGTTCTCCTCCACGGGTTCGTCGGACCAGGACGGCGACGCCCTCACCTACAGCTGGGACTTCGGGGACGGCGGCAGGTCGACCGCGGCGAACCCGACGTACAAGTACAAGAAGAACGGCACCTATACCGCGACCCTGACGGCGAAGGACCCCGGCGGCCGTACCGGCAGCGCGAGCGTTCAGATCGTCGTCGGCAACACGGCACCGACGGTGACCGTCGAACTCCCGCGTGACGGACAGCTGTTCACCTTCGGTGACGCGATCCCGTTCAAGGTGCGGGTCACCGACCCGGAGGACGGCACGGCCGTCGACTGCTCCAAGGTGAAGGTCACCTTCGTCCTCGGCCATGACACTCACGGCCACCCGATCACCTCGGCCAACGGCTGCACCGGCACCCTCCAGACCACCGCCGACGGCGGCCACGACGACAACGCCAACATCTTCGGGGTCCTGGACGCCGAGTACACCGACAACGGAGGCGGCGGCCAGGCCCCGCTCACCTCCCACGGGCGCAACGTCCTGCAGCCCCGCCACCGCCAGGCCGAACACTTCGGCGACAGCTCCGGCGTCACCGTCGTCGCCCGGGACACCGCGCACGGCGGGAAGACGGTCGGCGACATCGGCAACGGCGACTGGATCTCGTTCACCCCGTACGCCCTGAGCAACGCCACCAAGGTCACGGCACGCGTGGCTTCCGGCGGCGCGGGCGGGCGGCTGGAGATCCGCGCGGGTTCGCCGACCGGCACCCTGCTCGGCAAGGCGACCGTCCCCGTGACCGGCGGCTGGGACACCTTCCAGGACGTCAGCGCCGCCCTGTCCCGCGCACCGAAGGGCTCGACCGCGCTCTACCTGGTCTTCAAGGGCGGTTCGGGCGCGCTGTTCGAGGTGGACGACTTCACCTTCACGACGAGCTGAGGGGAGGAAACGTGATGCGCTCAACCGGCCGCTCGGCAACCGTCATCGCGGGCGCGGCACTGGTCCTCGGCTGCGTCTCGGGTCCCGCCGCCTCGCACCCCGCCGACGCCGGGAAACGGGTGCTGGTCTTCTCCAAGACCGCCGGCTTTCGGCACGACTCCATTCCGGCCGGCGTGGAGGCGGTGCGGCAGCTGGGTAGCGGCGGCGGCTTCACCGTCGACGCGACCGAGGACGCCGGGGCGTTCACCGCCAAGAACCTGCGCCGCTACGACGCGGTCGTGTTCCTGTCGACGACCGGGGACGTGCTGAACGACGCCCAGCAGACCGCCTTCGAGGGCTACATGCGGCACGGCGGCGGCTACGTCGGCGTCCACGCCGCCGCCGACACCGAGTACGACTGGGCGTTCTACGGCGGCCTCGCGGGCGCCTACTTCCAGTCGCATCCGGCGATCCAGCCGGCGAAGGTGGCCGTCGAGGACCGGGCTCACCCGGCGACCTCGGGCCTGGAACGGACCTGGTCCCGTACCGACGAGTGGTACAACTACCGCTCCAACCCCCGGGACCGGGCCCATGTCCTGGCCTCGCTCGACGAGTCCTCGTACACCGGCGGCACCATGAACGGCGACCATCCGATCGCCTGGTGCCAGACCTACCAGGGCGGCCGGGCCTTCTACACCGGAGGCGGCCACACCAAGGAGTCGTACGCCGAACCGGCCTTCCAGCAGCACCTGTTGGGCGGTCTGCGATGGGCGACCGGCGACGTCCAGGCCGACTGCCGTCCCGAGAACGGCTACCGGCCGCTGCTCGACGGCACATCCCTGGACGGCTGGAAGCAGGCGGGCCCCGGCTCCTTCACCCTGGCCGACGACGGCACGCTGACGTCGTCGGGCGGTATGGGCCTGCTCTGGTACGCCACGTCGGGCTTCACGTCGTACTCCCTGAAGCTCGACTGGAGGATGGCCGGGCCCGACGGGGACGACAACTCCGGTGTGTTCGTGGGCTTTCCGCCCTCGGACGACCCGTGGTCGGCCGTGGACAACGGCTACGAGATCCAGATCGACGCCACCGACGTGCCCGACAGGACCACCGGGTCCGTCTACGGCTTCCAGTCCGCCGACCTGCACAAGCGCGACCGTGCGCTGAACCCGCCGGGGGAGTGGAACACGTACGAGATCCGCGTGGAGGGTGAACGGCTCCGCGTCTGGCTCAACGGCGTGCAGATCAACGATTTCACCAACACCGACCCGGCCCGGAGCCTCGCCGACGGACACATCGGCATCCAGAACCACGGAGCCGACGACCAGGTGTCCTTCCGCGACATCCGGATCAAGGAACTGCCCGGCAAGGGCGACTGAGCGGCGGCGGGCGAAGGACGCCGGACCTCCGCCCGCCGCCTTCCACCCCGCCCGGGGACCGCAGGATCAAGGAATTCCGTCACGCGGGATTCATCGATCCCCGGAGCTGTTGATTTGTGGTGCTTCGTACCCGACGCGTTCGACGAGGAGGCCGCCCATGTCCGCGTCCCTTTCCGTATCCCGGCCACGCGTCGGGGTATGGCTGATCGGGGCCCGTGGCTCCGTCGCCACCACCGTCGTCGCGGGCTGCGCCGCGCTGACCGCCGGCCTGCGACCGCCGACCGGCCTGCTCACCGAGACCCCGGCGTTCGCGGACACCGGCCTGCCGCCCCTCGCCGCGCTCGTCTTCGGCGGACACGACACCCAGGACTGCCCCCTGCCGAAACGTGCCGAGGCACTGGCGGCCGGAGGCGTCCTCCCGTCCGGCCTCCCAGCCGCCGTCCCGGCAGAACTGACCGCCGCCGAGGAGGAGATCAGACCGGGCGGCCCGGTGCCGGGCGACACCCGCACCGAGCAGGAGCTGATCGCCGCCTTCACCGCGGACATCCATGACTTCGTACGACGACGCGGTCTGGACCGCGCGGTAGTGGTGAACGTCGCCTCCACCGAGCCCCCGGCAACGGACCGTGCCCTCCCGCCGAGCTCCCTCTACGCGGCGGCGGCCCTGCGCGCGGGCTGCCCGTATGTGAACTTCACCCCGTCGACCGGCCTGCACCACCCTTCGCTGGCAGCCGCCGCGGAGCGGAGCGGCCTGCCGTACGCCGGGCGCGACGGCAAGACGGGCCAGACGCTTCTGCGTTCCGTCCTGGGCCCGATGTTCACCCAGCGCGCCCTGTCGGTCCGCGCCTGGTCCGGCACCAACCTCCTCGGCGGCGGCGACGGCGCGGCACTGGCCGACCCGGCCGCGGCCGCCGCCAAGAACGCCGGCAAGGAGCGCGTCCTGGCCGAGACGCTCGCGGTGACTCCCGAGGGCGAGGTCCACATCGACGACGTCCCCGCGCTCGGCGACTGGAAGACCGCCTGGGACCACATCGCCTTCGACGGCTTCCTCGGCACCCGCATGATCCTCCAGACCATCTGGCAGGGCTGCGACTCGGCGCTGGCCGCGCCCCTGGTGCTCGACCTGGCCCGGCTGACGGCCCGAGCGCACGAGGCGGGCCAGGCCGGGCCTCTGGGCGAACTGGGCTTCTACTTCAAGGACCCGGTGGGTGAGGGACCGGCCGCGCTGGGGGAGCAGTACGCGGCGCTCCTCGGGTTCGCGGAGCGACTGCGGGCGACGGGCGGGGGCCGGGGCTCCGACGGTTGGTCCGCCGATTCCCGCCGGCGCGCGGTTCACGGTGGTTCGGACCGGCAGGGGGACCCGCGATGAGCCGGCTGCGAGCGTGGGACCTCGGCCGGTGGACGGGCCGGAGAGTCGGCCGAAGTACCGGTGTCATGGCCCCGAAGCCGGTTTCCCAGTCGGATGCCGTTCAGGGAGGGGGTGGCGGTGGAGCTGTGGATGCGGCTGAGCGGGAGCCGGCTCGGCGGACGCCCACGGGGGCCGGAAGGACCGGCGGTGCAGCTGTGGATGCCGCTGAACCGATGCCGGCTTGTCGGACGCCTGCCGTAGGCGCCGGATGGCGGGCCGGTACAGGCCGGACGGTCACTGCCCGATCGGCCGGACCCATGCCGTCGCCGGACGCTGGGCGCACCGCCTCCCTCGCCGAACACACCCTCGCCTGGGCCGAACTGCTGCGGCTCCCCGCCCTGTTCACCGTCCCGGGTGACGCCCTCGCCGGCGCGGCCGCGACCGCCCCGGCCCCGAACGTCCGCACTCTCCTCGCCATCGGATCCTCCCTCTGCCTCTATGAGGCCGGCATGGCCCTCAACGACTGGTCCGACCGTGAGGAGGACGCGATGGAGCGCCCCCACCGACCCCTCCCCTCGGCCCGCGTCCACCCGGCCGCCGCCTTCTCGGCGGCCTGCGTCCTCACCGGAGCCGGCCTCGCGCTCGCCGCCCGTGCGGGCCGCCCCGCTCTGGTGGTCGCCGCCCCCCTCGCGGCCACGGTCTGGGCGTACGACCTCGGCCTGAAGCGCACCCCGGCCGGTCCAGCCGCCATGGCCGCCGCCCGCGGACTCGACCTGCTGCTCGGCGCGGCAGCCACGACCGGCCACCCGCGCAGCGCTCTCCCCTCCGCGGCACTGCTCGCCACCCACACCCTCGCGGTGACGGCCGTTTCCCGCCGGGAGACGACAGGCGGCTCACCCCTCGCCCCGCTGGCAGCCCTCGCCACCACCGGTGTCCTCACCCACCTCCTCACCCGCCGCCCCTCCCCGAAAGCCGCCCTGCGCTCGACGCTCGGCGCCGCCTACGCCGTCGCCGCGGCCCGCCCCTACGCCCACGCGGCCCTCAACCCGTCACCCCAGCTCACCCAACGAGCCGTCGGAAGCGGTGTCCGCGCCACGATCCCGCTCCAGGCCGCACTCGCCGCCCGCTCGGGCGCCCGGTCCACCGCGATGCTGGTGGCCGCGCTCGCCCCGCTCGGCAGGCGGTTCGCGAGGACGGTGAGCATCACATGAGCACCGAGAAGACGCACCGGCCGAACGGCACGCCGACCCCGGGGTCGGCAGCCGCCATCCCCGTCCGTTTCGGCTACGGCACCAACGGCCTCACCGACCTCCGGCTCGACGAGGCCCTCGGCCTCCTCGCCGACCTCGGCTACGACGGCGTGGGACTCACCCTCGACCACATGCACCTCGACCCCCTCGCCCCCGACCTCACCTCCCGGACCCGCCGCGTCGCCCAACGCCTTGACGTCCTCGGCCTGGACGTCACCGTCGAGACCGGCGCCCGCTACGTACTCGACCCGCGCCGCAAGCACGGCCCCTCCCTGCTGGACCCCGGCCCCGACGACCGGGCCCGGCGGGTCGGGCTGCTGATCCGCGCCGTCCAGGTCGCCGCCGACCTCGGCGCTCATGCCGTGCACTGCTTCAGCGGGATCACCCCGGCCGGCACGGACCCGGACACGGCGTGGAAACGTCTGGCCGAGTCACTGACCCCCGTCCTGGAGGCCGCCGCCGACGCGGGCATTCCCCTCGCCGTCGAACCGGAACCGGGCCATCTCCTCGCCACCCTCGCCGATTTCCACCACCTCCGCCGCACCCTCGGGGACCCGGAACACCTCGGTCTGACGCTCGACATCGGTCACTGCCAGTGCCTCGAACCCCTCTCTCCCGCCGACTGCGTCCGCGCCGCCGGTCCCTGGCTCCGGCACGTCCAGATCGAGGACATGCGCCGCGGCGTCCATGAGCACCTCCCGCTCGGAGAGGGCGAGATCGACTTCCCGCCCGTCCTCGCGGCCCTGGCCGCCACCGGCTACCAGGGCCTGACCGTCGTCGAACTGCCCCGCCACTCCCACGCGGGCCCCCACTTCGCCGAACACTCCCTCCCGCTCCTCCGTCGCGCGGCGACGAAAGCCGCTCAGTCGCCCGACGCCGCACCGCACGGCGATCCCTCCGCCATCCCCGAAGGGAGCAGCACCCCATGACGCATCGGCACACCACCCGGAACATCCCCCGGGCGGCCCACGCGGAGACCGACCGGGACGCGATGTCGCAGATCGACCCCGGGAACACCACTGGGGCCCGCGCGGCGGCCGGACGGACGAGCATCGGCGACCCCGAGCGCGCGTCCACCTCCCCTCCCGAGGACACGGCCCGGGCCGCCCTCACCCCACCGTCCGCCCTGTACCGCCACCTCGTCGCCCGCCTCGGCAAGTCCGCCCGCGCCTGGCTCGAGCAGGCCCTCTCCGAGGCCGCCGCCCAACCCGGCGTCCACGGACCCATCTCCGCGTGGGAGTTGCGCATCGCCGAGGCCGGTCGCCGCTGCGGACCCGAGCACGCCGACGCCGTCCGTGTGCTGATCCTGCACGCCGCCCGCGCCGGCACCGACGCGCTCAGCCGGGTCTACTTCCAGGGCACCGCCGCCGAACGCCGGGCCGTCCTGTACGCCCTGCCCCATCTGGTCGCCGGCCCCGGCGCCGTTCCGCTCGTCGAGGACGCACTGCGCACCAACGACACCCGCCTCCTGGCCGCCGCCGTCGGCCCGTACGCCGCCCGGCACCTCAGCCCCCATCTGTGGCGCCACGCCGTCCTGAAGTGCCTGTTCACCGGGGTCCCCGTGGACGAGGTCACCGATCTGGACCGGCGGGCCCGCGGGGACGGCGAACTCGCCCGCATGCTCGCCGACCACGCCGCCGAACGCACCGCCGCGGGCCGGGCGGTGCCCCAAGACCTGTACCGCGTCCTGACCCTGAGCGACCCCACGGCCACCCCACCCGCGCCGGCCGCCGCACCCGGCGTGCGCGGCAGCGACGGCAAGGAGTCCTGATGCGCATCTTCGACCCCCACATCCACATGACCTCCCGCACCACCGACGACTACGCCGCCATGCACGCCGCCGGCGTCCGCGCCGTCGTCGAACCCTCCTTCTGGCTCGGCCAGCCCCGCACCTCTCCCGCCACCTTCTTCGACTACTTCGACTCCCTCCTCGGCTGGGAACCCTTCCGTGCCGCCCAGTACGGCATCGCCCACCACTGCACCCTCGCCCTCAACCCGAAGGAGGCCAACGACCCCCGCTGCGCCCCCGTCCTCGACGAACTGCCCCGCTATCTCGTCAAGGACCAGGTCGTCGCCGTCGGCGAGATCGGCTACGACGCGATGACCGCGGCCGAGGACACCGCGCTCGCCGCCCAGCTCCAGCTCGCCGCCGACCACGGCCTGCCCGCGCTGGTGCACACCCCGCACCGGGACAAGCTCGCCGGTCTGCGCCGCACCCTCGACGTCGTCCACGAGTCCGCGCTGTCCCCGGACCGCGTCCTGGTCGACCATCTCAACGAGACCACCGTCAAGGAGGCCAAGGACAGCGGCTGCTGGCTGGGCTTCTCCGTCTATCCCGACACCAAGATGGACGAGGAGCGCATGGTCGCGATCCTGCGGGCCCACGGCCCGGAGCAGGTACTCGTGAACTCGGCCGCCGACTGGGGCAGGAGCGATCCCCTCAAGACCCGCAGGGTGGCCGACCTGATGCTGGCCGAAGGCTTCGGCGAGGACGACGTCGACCGGGTGCTGTGGCGGAACCCCGTCGCCTTCTACGGACTCAGCGGCCGCCTGAACCTGGACGTCACGGCCACGGCCTCCGCCCACGAGGGCAACTCCATCCTCCGTGGCGGGGCGTGAGCCATGCGCTTCCGCCATCCCGACGGCTCCACCGTCCACCTCGCCTACTGCACCAACGTCCACCCCGCGGAAACCCTCGACGGCGTCCTCGCCCAGCTCCGCGAGCACTGCGAACCCGTCCGCCGGCGCCTCGGCCGTGACCGTCTCGGCATCGGCCTCTGGCTCGCCAAGGACGCGGCGCACGCCCTGGTCACCGACCCGTCCGCCCTGCGCGGCCTGCGCACCGAACTCGACCGCCGGGGACTCGAGGTCGTCACACTCAACGGCTTCCCCTACGAGGGTTTTGGCGCCGAGGAGGTCAAGTACCGCGTGTACAAGCCCGACTGGGCCGACCCCGAACGCCTGGACCACACCACCGCGCTGGCCCGCATCCTCGCCGGGCTCCTGCCCGACGACGTCACCGAGGGCACCATCTCCACCCTGCCGCTCGCCTGGCGCACCGCCTGTGCCGAAGACCGCGCCCAGAAGGCCCGCACGGCCCTCGTCACCCTCGCCGAACGACTCGACGCCGTCCATGAGTTGACCGGCCGCTCGATCCGCGTCGGCCTGGAACCCGAACCCGGCTGCGTCGTCGAGACCACCGCGGACGCGATCGACCCGCTCACCCGCATCGGCCGCGACCGCATCGGTGTCTGCGTCGACACCTGCCACCTCGCCACCTCCTTCGAGGATCCGCACACCGCCCTGGACGCGCTCACCGAAGCGCGCGTCCCCATCGTCAAATCCCAGCTCTCCGCCGCCCTGCACGCCGAACACCCCCGCCTCCCCACCGTCCGTGCCGCCCTCGCCTCCTTCGACGAACCCCGCTTCCTGCACCAGACCCGCACCCTGGCGGACGGCGGCCTGCACGGCACCGACGACCTCGGCGAGGCCCTCACGGCCGGCGTCCTGCCCGACACGGCACCCTGGCGCGCCCACTTCCACGTGCCCCTGCACGCGGCCCCCGCCGCACCCCTGACCTCCACGCTCCCCGTCCTGCGGGCCGCGCTGTCCCGCCTGGTCGGCGGCCCGCACCCGCTCACCCACCACCTCGAGGTGGAGACCTACACCTGGCAGGCCCTCCCACCCGAACTCCGGCCCCGCGGCCGCCCCCAACTCGCCGACGGCATCGCCGCCGAACTCACCCTCGCCCGCGACCTGCTGACCGGCCTCGGCCTGAAGGAGCTGCCATGAGCACCCACCGGGCCGCGGCCGGCCCCACCCCCCTCCTCGTCCTGGACGTCGTGGGCCTCACCCCCCGTCTCCTCGACCACATGCCCCACCTCAAGAAGCTCGCCCAGTCCGGCTCCCGCGCCCCGCTCGGTACCGTCCTGCCCGCAGTGACCTGCGCCGCCCAGTCCACCTTCCTCACCGGCACCCACCCGTCCGAGCACGGCATCGTCGGCAACGGCTGGTACTTCCGCGAACTCGGCGACGTCCTGCTGTGGCGCCAGCACAACGGCCTGGTCGCCGGGGACAAGCTCTGGGACGCCGCCCGCCGCGCCCACCCCGGCTACACGGTCGCCAACATCTGCTGGTGGTACGCCATGGGCGCCGACACCGACATCACCCTCACTCCCCGTCCGATCTACTACGCCGACGGCCGCAAGGAACCCGACTGCTACACCTGGCCCCCGGCCCTGCACGACGAACTCACCGAGAAACTCGGCACCTTTCCCCTCTTCCACTTCTGGGGGCCCGGCGCCGACCTGGTCTCCAGCCAGTGGATCATCGACGCGACCCGCCACATCCTGCGCACCCGCCACCCCGACCTGGCCCTGTGCTACCTCCCTCACCTCGACTACGACCTGCAACGCTTCGGCCCCGACGACCCGCGCTCCCGCAAGGCTGCCACCGACCTGGACACCGCCCTGGCCCCGCTCCTGGACGACACCGCCGCCGAGGGCCGCATCGTCGTCGCCCTGTCCGAGTACGCCATCACCCGCGCCGACCGGCCCGTGGACATCAACCGCGCCCTGCGCCGCGCCGGCCTGTTGGACGTCCACACCCAGGACGGCATGGAGTACCTGGACCCGATGGCATCCCGTGCCTTCGCGGTCGCCGACCACCAGATCGCCCACGTCTACGTGCGCCGTCCCGAGGACCTCGACACCACCCGGCAAGCCCTCGCCGACCTGCCCGGCATCGACCAACTCCTCGACGACCAGGGCAAGAAGACCCATCACCTCGACCATCCGCGCTCCGGCGAACTCGTCGCCGTCGCGGAGCCGGACGCCTGGTTCACGTACTACTACTGGCTCGACGACGCCCGCGCGCCCGACTTCGCGCGACTCGTCGACATCCACCGCAAACCCGGCTACGACCCGGCCGAGCTGTTCATGGACCCACTCGACCCCTACGTCAGGGTCAAGGCCGCGACCGCGCTCGCGCGCAAGAAACTCGGCATGCGTTACCGCATGGCGGTCGTGCCCCTCGACCCGTCACCTATTCGCGGCAGCCATGGCCGCCTTCCCAGGAGCGACGACGACGGTCCGCTCCTCATCTGCTCCACCCCCCGCGCCGTCGGCGACCGCCTCGCGGCCACCGACGTGAAGTCACTTCTGCTCCATCTCGCCGGTCTGGACCGACCGGCCCCGCAGGACCCGTCCGTTCCGACTGGTCCCCAGTGAAGCACTCACCACTGACAACGCCCTCCGACACCGAGGAGTTCCAGGCATGAGCCGCATCCCCCAGACCGATCCCGAACTCACCCACCGCCTGACCAGGAGAGGCATGCTCGGCGTGGCCGCCGGCGCCACCGCGGCGGCCCTGCTCGGCGCCGCGTCCCCGGCGACGGCCGCCGAGTCCGCCTCCGCCGGCCGTGGCCGTCCCGTCCTCCCGCCCGGCCGGCTCGGCATCCAGCTGTACAGCCTGCGTGACAAGGTCTCCACGCTCGGCTTCGCTCCCGTCTTCACCGAACTGGAGAAGTACGGTTACGACGAGGTCGAGTTCGCCGGATACACGCAGGGCTCGGCCGGCCCCATCACGCTCGCCCAGCTCCGGCGGCTGGCCCGGAACCACGGTCTGACCCCGATCGGCAGCCACGTCGGCTACTACTCCGACGACCCGAACGCCTACACCTTCGCCCAGAACCTCACCAAGGTCCTGGACGACGCCCAGGCACTCGGCCTCAAGCACATCGGCACCGCCTCCGGACCGTTCCGCTACGGCTCCACCGTCGACGCCTGGAAGCGCGCCGCCGAGGAGTTCAACACCTACGGCGCCGCGGCGAAGGCGCGCGGCATGAAGTTCTACCAGCACAACCACTCCGACGAGTTCTCCTTCGCCACCGACAACCCGAGGGTCCGCCTCTACGACGTGCTCCTCGCGGAGACCGACCCCGACCTGGTGTTCCTGGAGATGGACATCTTCTGGGCCTATGCCGGCCAGTTCCGGTTCTCCAAGCGGCCCGACGGCAGCCCCGCCCCGTTCGAACCCCTCGACTACGTCCTCAGGCAGCCCCACCGCTACCCCCTCTTCCACGTCAAGGACGGCGTGAGCGACCCGTCGAACCAGTTCGGCTACCGCATGGTGGACGTCGGCGACGGCGACATCGACTACCAGAGGTTCATCTCCGCCGTGACCAGGCTCCGCGGTGAGCGCCTGGCCCACCACTGGCAGACCGAGCGCGACCAGCCCGACGAGTCCTTCACCTTCGCCCGCCGCTCCAGCGCGTACCTGCACTCCCTGCGCGAGAAGTGCTGAACCGTACGCCCGGCACGAGCAGGCCCTCCCCGCACCCGGAGAGGGCCTCCTCACGCGCGCGTGCCGTCAACTCGCCGACTGCGGTTGGGCCGTGAGCACGTCCGAGCCGCTGCGCCCCGGCTGCCGCAGCCGCAGGGCGATCGCCGCCGCGACCATGGAGACGCCGCCGGCCAGCGCGTACGCCCCGTCGTATCCCCAGGCCGCGACCACCATGGAGCCGAGGCCGCCGCCGAAGAGGCCGCTGATCAGCTTGCCGCTGTAGACCAGGCCGTAGTTGGTGGCGTTGTAGTTCTCCCCGAAGTAGTCCGGGGTCAGCGCCGCGAACATCGGGTAGAAGGCGCCGCCGCCGAAGCCGGAGAGGAAGGCGAATAACAAGAACAGCCACTCGCTCTTCATCTCACCGGCCAGGATCACGCCGAACTGGGCGAGGCCCAGCACGACGATCACGAACACCAGGGTCGACTTGCGGCCCCACTTGTCGGACAGCCAGCCCACGACACCGCGGCCGATGCCGTTGATGACCGCCATGACACCCATGGAGGACGCCGCGACCAGCGGGCCGAAGCCGATCTGCCTGGCGTAGTCGACCTGGAAGGAGATCCCGAAGATCGACACACCGGCGGTCATCACGATGGCCACCCACATCAGCGGCAGCATGCCCGTCCTGATGGCCTCCTTCGGCGTGAACTGCCTTACCGCCGGAGGGTTCTTGGCCAGACTCGCGGCGTTCTTGCGGTTTCCGGCGAACGTCAGCGGGTCGATGTCCGCGGGCCACCAGTTCTTCGGCGGGTCCTTGAAGAACATCGCGCATCCGGCGACCACGATCATGACGTAGCAGCCGATCAGGTCCAGCACACGGTGGTAGTTCCCGGTGTCGAAGGCGTAGTTGAAGATGAAGATGAACGGCAGCGACCCGTAGGCGAAGCCGCCGTTGACGAAGCCGGTCCGGGCACCCCGGCGCTCGGGGAACCACTTGCCGACCATGTTGATGCAGGTCGCGTAGACCAGACCGGAGCCCAGGCCGCCCACCACGCCGAAGCCGAGGATGGCCAGCCACACGTTGCTCAGGTGCGACAGGGCGAGGAAGCCGACCAGGCACATGGCGGAACCGATGTACATGGCCCTGCGCGCCGTCAGGACGCCCTTCTCGCGCATCCAGCCCGCGGGGAAGGCGATGCCCGCCTGGAAGAACACCCAGACGCTGAGGATCCAGAAGGTGTTGGACTGCGTCCAGCCGTGCGCGTGGGACAGGGTGTCCTCCGCGGAGCCGTAGGCGTATTCGGAGACGCTGATGGCCATCATGGCGATCCACGGGAGGTACACCATGAGCTTGCGGGAGTGGCCGAGGATGTCCCGGTCGGTCTCGCCGACGCGGTAGACGCGGCCGCCCGAGTCGGTCACCTCACGGTAGGGACGGTGTGTGGCTGCCGTGTCGGCCGAGAGCGGATCTGCAGTCATGCTTATGCCATCTCCTCGCCGAGCGGGTGCGGGTTGGGGACGATGCGCCGGGCACTGGGCCGGCCCGGGGCCTTGAGGAAGAGCGCCAGCACCGCGGAGGCCAGGCCGATGGAGCCGGCCAGGACGAACGCGCCGTGGTAGTCCCACTCGCCGACGACGACGGCGCCCAGACCGGAGCCCACGAGTCCGGAGACCAGCTTCGAGCTGTAGACCATTCCGTAGTTGGTGGCGTTGTTGTTCTCGCCGAAGTAGTCGGCCGTCATGGCCGCGAACAGGGGGAAGATCGCCCCGCCGCCGAAGCCGGAGACCATGGAGCAGAACAGGAAGAACGGCATGCTGCCCATCTGGCCGGACACCAGCACGCCGAACTGCGCGGTGCCCAGCACGACGCACACGATGACCAGCGTGTTGCGCCGGCCGTAGCCGTCGGAGATCCAGCCGATGACCCCGCGCCCGGTGCCGTTGACGATGGCCTTCAGGGACATCGCCGTGGCCACGATCCCGCCGGCGAAGCCCATGTCCATGCCGAAGGGCACCTGGAAGGCGATGCCGAAGACATTGATGCCGGCCGTGCACAGCAGACAGAACCACATCATCCACAGGACGGGCGTACGGGCGGCCTCCTTCGGGGTGTACTGCCTGACCGCCGGCGGGTTCTTCTCCAGCGCCCGGCGGATCTTCGGGTCGTCGGTCTGCCTCAGCGGGTCCACGTGCGGCGGCCACCAGTTCTTCGGCGGGTCCTCGAAGAACCAGCCGGCCGACGCCACCAGCAGGCACAGTCCGATGCCCGCACAGGCGAGCACGGTCCGGTAGTTGCCGAGGTCCATGCAGGAGGTGAACAGGAAGACGAAGGGCACGGACCCGTAGGCGAAACCGCCGTTGACGAAGCCCGTCTTGCCGCCCCTGCGCTCCGGATACCACTTGCCGACCATGTTCACGCAGGTCGCGTAGACCAGGCCGGCGCCGATGCCGCTGCACATCCCGAAACCGACGTAGGCGACGGCCACGTTGGGCGCGTACGCCAGCGACAGATAGCCGAGCATGGTGCCGACGGCGCCGATCATCATCGCCGTACGCGCGGGCAGTCGGCCGCTCTCGCGCAGTCGTCCGGCGGGGAAGGCCACGGCCGCCTGGAAGAACACCCAGACGCCCATCAGCCAGAAGATGTGTCCACTGCTCCACAGATGCGCCTCGTGGAGCGTGTCCTCCGCCGAGGTGAACGCGTACTCGGCGGAGCTGATGCCCATCATGCCCACCCAGGGCAGGACGACCATCCACCTGCGGGTCCGGCCCATCAGATCGACATCCGTCTCGCCGATCCGGTAGACGCGGCCGTTGCGGTCCATCACCTCCCTGTAGGGGACGGACGCCGTACAGTCGGTCGTTGTCATCGTTGAGTGCCCCTTGCGTCGAAAGTTCTGGCCAGCGCCCCCTGTCCAATGCCTTTCGTGTGCGCACGGGTCCCGGGGGCCGGCCGACCGCACTGTCGGCCGGCCCCGCGCGTGGGTCACCTCATGAACCGCCCCCCAGCAAACCCGCGGCCCGGGCCCAGCGGTACTTCGCCCCGAGCACGGCCACCGGCTTCTCGGTCGTGTACGGGTACGCCACGACCCCGCGCTCGTAGAGGTACTGGCAGGCCTCCTCGACCTCGACGTCACCCGCGAGGGAGGCCACCACGGGCTTGACGATCCCGCGCTCGCGGAACTCGGCCACCACGCGCGCGGTGAGCTCCGCGAAGACCATCGGGGGAGTGACGATCGTGTGCCAGTAGCCGAGGACCAGCGCGTGGATGCGCGGATCCTCCAGGCCGAGCCGGATCGTCGCCTCGTACGTCGACGGCGGTTCGCCGCCCGTGATGTCGACCGGGTTGCCCGCGGCGCCGAACGGCGGGATGAACATCCTGAAGGCCTCGTCCAGGTCCGGCGGGATCTCCATCAGGGACAGGCCGTTGTCGGTCACCGCGTCGGACAGCAGCACACCGCTGCCGCCGGCCCCGGTGATGATCACGACGTTGTCGCCCCGGGGAGTGGGAAGCACCGGCAACGCGCGCGCGTACTCGAGCATGTCGTTCAGCCCGGGCGCCCGGATCACGCCGGCCTGCCGCAGGATGTCGTCGTACACGGCGTCGTCGCCCGCGAGGGCCCCGGTGTGCGACCCGGCCGCCTTCGCGCCCGCCGCCGTACGGCCCGCCTTCAGGACCACGACCGGCTTCCTCGGTACGGTCGCCCGCGCGGCCTCCACGAAGGCGCGGCCGTCCTTGAGGTCCTCCAGGTGCATCGCGATGCACTCGGTGTGCGGGTCCTCGCCGAACCACGTCAGCAGGTCGTCCTCGTCCAGGTCGGACTTGTTGCCGAGGCCCACGATGGCCGACACACCCGTCTTCGTGGTGCGGGCGAAGCCCAGGATGGCCATGCCGATGCCCCCGGACTGGGAGGTCAGCGCCACCGGGCCCTTGACGTCGTACGGTGTGCAGAACGTGGCGCACAGGTCCTGCCAGGTCGAGTAGTAGCCGTAGATGTTGGGGCCGAGGAGGCGGACGCCGTGCCGCTCGGCGATCGACACGATCTCCGCCTGGAGTTCGTGCTCGCCGGTCTCCGCGAAGCCGGAGGGGATCAGCACGGCGTTGGGGATCTTCTTGCGTCCCACCTCCTCCAGGGCCGAGGCCACGAACTTGGCGGGGATCGCGAAGACCGCCACATCCACCTCACCGGGAACGTCGGTGACACTCTTGTACGCCTTGCGGCCCAGGATGTCATCGGCCTTGGGGTTCACCGGATGGATCTCCCCGGCGAAGCCGCCGTCGACGAGGTTGCGCATGACCGAATTACCGATCTTGCCCTGCTCGTTGGAGGCACCGATCACGGCGACCGAGGACGGCTGCATCAGCCGGCGCATGGAGGTGAGGATCTCCTCGCGCGCGTAGCTCCTGCGCGGTGGCGGCTGCTTCTCCGCGAGGATCACCCGGATGTCGGCGGCGACCGCGCCCTCCGGAGTCGCGATCACCGGGTTGAGGTCGACCTCCGCGATCTCCGGGAAGTCCGCGACCAGTTGGGACACCCGCCGGATCTGCTCCGCGATGGCCCACCGGTCGGCGCCCGCCCGACCGCGCACCCCGCGCAGGATCTCCGCGGACCGGATCGAGTCCAGCATGGACAGCGCCTCGTCGGCACTCACCGGCGCCAGCCTGAACGTGACGTCCTTGAGGACCTCGACGAGAACGCCGCCGAGCCCGAAGGCGACGACCTTTCCGAAGGTCGGATCCGTCACCGCGCCGACGATGACCTCCTGCCCCTTGGGCAGCAGTTCCTGGACCTGCACACCCTCGATCCGCGCGTTCGCGTCGTACGCGCGCGCGTTGTCGATGATCTCGTGGAACGCCGCCCGTACGTCCCCGGCGCCCTCGACGCCGACGACCACACCGCCGGCGTCGGTCTTGTGGAGGATGTCCGGCGAGACGATCTTCATCACCACGGGCCCGGCGAAACGCGCCGCGTACGCGACCGCCTCGTCCACGTCGGTGGCCAGCTCCTCGCCCGGTACGGCGATCCCGTACGCGTCGGCGATCACCTTGCCCTCGGGCGCGGTCAGCGCGGTCCGCCCCTCGGCGCGCACGGTGTCGAGGAGCGCGCGCACCCGCAGCTCCCGGTCTTCCGCCATCACGTCAGATCACTCCGTTCGACTTGAGCAGGCGCAGTTCCTCGTCGCCGAGGCCGAGCTCGCCGACGTAGACCTCTTCGTTGTGCTCGCCGAGCAACGGTGAACCGGTCACCTCGACGGGGGAGTCGGACAGCTTCAGCGGGCTGCCCACGGTGGTGAACGCGCCGCGCTCGGGGTGCGGGACGGTGACCACCATCTCGTTGGCGACCAGCGAGTCGTCCTCGATGATCTCCTTCGTGGACAGGATCGGCCCGCACGGGATGTTGTGGGCGTTGAGCCGCTCCAGTACCTCCCACTTGGGCAGCGTCGAGGACCACTCCTCGATCAGCTGGAACATCTTGTTGAGCTTGGGCAGACGGGCCTGAGGGGTCGACCACTCGGGGTCGTCCGCCAGCTCCGGCCGGCCGATGAGTTCGCTGATCGGCTGCCAGCCGACGGGCTGCACGATGACGTAGACGTAGTCGTTCGGGCCGCCCGGCGCGCATTTGACCGCCCAGCCGGGCTGACCGCCGCCGGAGGCGTTTCCCGAGCGGGGAACTTCGGTGCCGAAGTCGTCGTTGGGATATTCAGCGAGCGGGCCGTGGGCCAGGCGCTGCTGATCGCGCAGCTTCACCCGGCAGAGGTTGAGCACGGCGTGCTGCATGGCCACGTTCACCCGCTGACCGCGCCCGGTGTGCTCGCGCTGGAACAGCGCCGCGAGTATCCCCGCAACGGCGTGGACACCCGTGCCCGAGTCCCCGATCTGGGCCCCCGTCGCCAGCGGTGGCCCGTCCTCGAAACCGGTGGTCGACATCGACCCGCCCATGGCCTGCGCGACGACCTCGTACGCCTTGAAGTTGGTGTACGGGCCGTCACCGAACCCCTTGATGGAGGCATAGACGATCCGCGGATTGATCTCCTGGATGCGGTCCCAGGTGAAGCCCATGCGGTCGACCGCGCCCGGTCCGAAGTTCTCGACCATGACGTCCGAGCGCCGGATCAGCTCGGTGAGGATCTCCTTGCCGCGCTCGGTCTTGGTGTTGAGGGTGATGCTCCGCTTGTTGCAGTTGAGCATCGTGAAGTAGAGGGAGTCGACGTCCGGCAGATCGCGCAGTTGCTTGCGGGTGATGTCACCGCTTGGCGCCTCCAGCTTGACGACGTCGGCGCCGAGCCAGGCCAGCAGCTGGGTCGCGGAGGGCCCGGACTGGACGTGGGTCATGTCGAGGACCCGGATGCCCTCAAGTGCCTTGGTGGTCACGGGCGTTCACCTCACTTGTACATCGTCTGGTTCATGGTTCCGGGGGCGTACGCGTCCGGGTCGACCCAGACGTTGATCAGCGACGGCTTGCCCGACTCACGGGCGCGGCGCAGGGCGGGGCCGATGTCGGCGGGGTCGCGGACCTCCTCGCCGTGACCGCCCAGCATCTGGGCGAACTTGTCGTAGGGGACGTCGCCGAGGGTGTTGCCGACCCGCTCGCGCTCCAGGCCGTACTTCTGGGCCTGGCCGTAACGGATCTGGTTCATCGAGGAGTTGTTGCCGACGATGCCGACGAAGGGGAGGTCGTAGCGGACGAGGGTCTCGAAGTCCCAGCCGGTGAGGGAGAAGGCGCCGTCACCGAAGAGGGCCACCACTTCCTTGTCGGGCCGCGCCTGCTTGGCCGCGAGCACGAAGGGGATGCCGACGCCGAGGGTGCCCAGCGGCCCCGGATCCATCCAGTGGCCCGGTGACTTGGGCTGCACGACCTGCCCGGAGAAGGTGACGATGTCGCCGCCGTCGCCGATGTAGATCGAGTCCTTGGTGAGGAAGTCGTTGATCTCGCTGACCAGGCGGTAGGGGTGGATCGGAGAGGCGCCCGACCTCAGGCTCGGCAGCCGCTTCTCGAGTGCGGTCTGCTCGGCGGCGCGCAGCTCGTCGAGCCACTCCTTGCGCTTGGCGGCGCCCCCGTTGCTGTATCCATGAAAGGCGTGTCCGGAGGCGGCCTCGGTCACCGACTTCAGCACCAGGCCCGCGTCACCGACGATCCCGAGGTCGATGTCGCGGTTCTTGCCGACCGTGCGGTAGTCGAGGTCGATCTGCACGACGGTCGCGTCCGGCGAGAGCCGCTTGCCGTAGCCCATGCGGAAGTCGAAGGGCGTACCGACGACCACGATGACGTCCGCGCCCGAGAACGCGTAGCGGCGCGAGAGCTGGAAGTGGTGCGGGTCGCCCGGCGGGAGGGTGCCGCGGCCGGCGCCGTTCATGTACGCCGGGATGTTGAGGGTCCGCACCAGCTCGACGGCGGCCTCGGTGCCGCGGGTCGTCCACACCTGGCTGCCCAGCAGGATGGCCGGCTTCTCGGCGTGCACCAGCAGGTCCGCGAGCTTCTCGATCGCCTCGGGATCACCTGCCGAGCGCGTCGAGGCCCGGTAGGCACCGGCCTTCGGCACGCGTGCCCTCGACACCGGCACCTTGGCGTCGAGGACATCGCGCGGGATCTCCAGGAAGGAGGGGCCGGGCGCGCCGTGGTAGCACTCGCGGAAGGCCATCGACACCATGTCCGCCGCGCGGGCCGTGTCCGGCACCGCCGCCGCGAACTTGGTGATCGGCGTCATCATGTCGACGTGCGGCAGGTCCTGCAGTGACCCCATCTTGTGCTGCGCGAGGGCCCCCTGACCGCCGATCAGCAGCATGGGGGACTCCGCGCGGAAGGCGTTGGCGACACCGGTGACGGCGTCGGTCGTGCCCGGACCGGCGGTGACGACGGCGCAGCCGGGCCTGCCCGTGATGCGGGCGTAACCGTCGGCGGCGTGGGCGGCGACCTGCTCGTGGCGGACGTCGACGACCTCGATGCCCTCGTCGACGCAGCCGTCGTAGATGTCGATGATGTGGCCGCCGCACAACGTGTAGATGCGGTCGACCCCCTCGGCCTTGAGGGCCTTGGCGACGAGGTGACCGCCGGAAACCACGTCCTGGGTGTCGTCGGGCATGGCGAAGTCCTGTCCCTTCGTAGGGGGTTGGAAGGCTCTCACGGTACATTGCATACAGTCGACGAATACTGTATGAACCTTGTTATCCCGCATCCGGTGGGTGGTGTCCAGGGGGCGTGCGGCACTTTTGAGTCAGGAGCCGGAATGGACCTGTTCGAGCACCAGGCAAGGGAACTCTTCGAGGAACACGGCATCGTGGTGCCAAGGGCCGAGGTCACCGACTCGCCCAAACAGGCCCGCGAGATCGCGTGCAGGCTCGGTGGCCGGGTGGTGGTCAAAGCGCAGGTGAAGGCGGGTGGGCGCGGCAAGGCGGGCGGGGTGAGGTTCGCCGCGGACCCGGCCGCGGCGGAGTTGACCGCACGTCAGATCCTCGGAATGGACATCAAGGGCCACACCGTCGGCACGGTGATGCTGGCCCAACCCGTGGACATCGACAGTGAGTTCTACGTCTCGTACGTCCTCGACCGCGCGGCGGGCGGCTTCCTCGCCATCGCCTCCGCCGAGGGCGGCATGGAGATCGAGGAGGTCGCGGCCAGTCGCCCGGAGGCCGTCGCCCGCATTCCCGTCGACCCGGCCGAGGGCGTCACCTCGGCGAAGGCGAGCGAGATCGCCGAGGCGGCGGGGCTGCCGCCGCAGACGGTCGACGTCCTCGTACGGCTGTGGGAGGTGCTCGTCCGCGAGGACGCGCTGCTCGTCGAGGTGAACCCGCTCGTGCGCACCACGCAGGGGCAGATCCTCGCCCTCGACGGCAAGGTCACGCTCGACGACAACGCCCGTTTCCGGCACTCCCGTTGGGGCGCCGGGGACGTGGAGCACGGGGACGCGCTGGAGGCGGCGGCCGCCGCGAAGGGCCTCAACTACGTCAAGCTCGACGGCGAGGTCGGCGTCATCGGCAACGGGGCGGGGCTTGTCATGTCGACCCTCGACGTGGTCGCCGGGTGCGGTGCCCGGCCCGCCAACTTCCTCGACATCGGCGGCGGGGCGTCCGCCGGAACCATGGCCGACGGTCTGTCCGTGATCCTTTCGGACCCGGACGTGAAGTCGGTCTTCGTCAACGTCTTCGGCGGCATCACCGCCTGCGACGCGGTGGCGGACGGGATCGTACAGGCCCTGGACAGCGTGCGGTTGACCAAGCCGCTGATCGTGCGGCTCGACGGCAACAACGCGACCCGGGGCCGAGCCATCCTCGACGAACGCCCGCATCCTCTGGTGCAGCAGGCAACCACCATGGACGGCGCCGCGCGTCGTGCCGCCCTACTCGCCACCGCCGGCTGAAGGAGCCCGACATGGCCATCTACCTCACCAAGGAGAGCAAGGTCCTCGTCCAGGGCATGACCGGCGGCGAAGGCATGAAGCACACCCGGCGCATGCTCGCCGCCGGCACGAACGTCGTCGGCGGCGTCAACCCCCGCAAGGCGGGCCGCACCGTCGACTTCGACGAGCGGGCCGTCCCCGTCTACGGCTCCGTCGCCGAGGGCGTCCACGCCACCGGCGCCGACGTCACCGTCGTGTTCGTCCCGCCGGCCTTCGCCGAAGCGGCCGTCGTCGAGGCCGCCGACGCGGGCATCGGCCTCGCGGTCGTCATCACCGAGGGCATCCCGGTCCACGACTGCGTCGCCTTCACCGCGTACGCGAGGTCGAAGGGCACGCGGATCATCGGCCCCAACTGCCCCGGCCTGATCACGCCGGGCCAGTCCAACGCGGGCATCATCCCGTCCGACATCACCAAACCCGGCCGCATCGGCCTGGTCTCCAAGTCCGGCACGCTGACCTACCAACTCATGTACGAACTCCGGGACATCGGCTTCTCGACCTGCGTCGGCATCGGCGGCGACCCGGTGGTGGGCACGACACACATCGACTGCCTCGCCGCCTTCCAGGACGACCCCGACACCGAACTCGTCGTGCTCATCGGCGAGATCGGCGGCGACGCGGAGGAACGCGCGGCCGCGTACATCCGCGAACACGTCACCAAGCCCGTCGTCGGCTACATCGCCGGGTTCACCGCCCCCGAGGGCAGGACGATGGGGCACGCGGGAGCCATCGTGTCCGGCTCCTCCGGCACCGCGCGGGCGAAGAAGGAGGCGCTGGAGGCGGTCGGGGTCGGTGTGGGAAGCACGCCGACCGAGACGGCGAAACTCGTCCTCGCCCGCCTCGAAGACCTGCCCCCGGTCCGTCATAGTTGAGCTGAGCCACGCATCCCCGCCCCCGACTGTGCACCGAGAGCGGAGCAACCCGATGGCAACCACCCTCACCCTCAAATCAGGCACGTCCTGGACCGACGCCTGGCAACGCTGTCTGGCCGTGGCCCCCGAGGCCTTCCGGGACGACCGCGTCCTCAACCTCTGGAACGCCACCTGGCAGGCCGACGGCCGGGCGCTGCCCGCCACCAGCCCCGTCGACGGCAGCCCCATCGCGGGCCCGCCCCGCCTGGACGGCGACACCGCCCACCGGGCCGTGCGCGCGGCGCTCGACGAACACCGGGCCTGGCGGTACGTCCCCCTCGACGAACGCCGCGCCCGCGTCGCGGCCACCCTCGACGCCCTCACCGAACACCGCGAACTGCTCGCCCTGCTGCTCGTCTGGGAGATCGGCAAGCCCTGGCGGCTCGCCCAGGCCGACGTCGACCGCGCGATCGACGGCGTGCGCTGGTACGTCGACGGCATCGAGCCGATGCTGGCCGGCCGGGCCCCGCTGGACGGCCCGGTATCCAACATCGCGAGCTGGAACTATCCGATGAGCGTGCTCGTTCACGCCATGCTGGTCCAGGCACTGGCGGGCAACGCGGTGATCGCCAAGACCCCGACCGACGGCGGCCTCGCCTGTCTCACCCTGGCCTGCGCGCTCGCCGCCCGCGAGGGGATTCCCGCCACCCTCGTCAGCGGCAGCGGGAGCGAGCTGTCCCAGGCGCTCGTACGGGCGCCCGAGATCGGCTGCGTCTCCTTCGTCGGCGGCCGCGACACCGGTGCGGCGGTGGCCACGGCCGTCGCCGACCTCGGCAAGCGGCACGTACTCGAACAGGAGGGACTCAACACCTGGGGCATCTGGAACCACTCGGACTGGGACGCGCTCGCGGCCGTGATCCCGAAGCTCTTCGACTACGGCAAGCAGCGCTGCACGGCGTACCCGCGCTTCGTCGTCCAGCGGCAGCTGTTCGACGACTTCCTGGCGGCGTACCTGCCCGCGGTCCGTACGATCAGGGTCGGCCACCCGCTCGCCGTCGAGCGGCCCGAGGACCCCTGCCCGGAGCTGGACTTCGGCCCGCTCGTCAACGCCGCCAAGGCCAAGGAACTGCGTGACCAGGTCACCGAGGCCATCGACCGCGGCGCCGTGCCGCTGCACCGCGGCAGCGAGGCCGACGCCCGCCTCCTGCCCGGCCAGGACACCTCGGCGTACGTCCAGCCGGTCACCCTCCTGAACCCGCCACCCTCGTCCCCGCTGCACCACGCGGAGCCGTTCGGCCCGGTCGACACCATCGTCCTGGTCGACACGGAGGCGGAGCTGCTGGCCGCGATGAACGCCTCCAACGGTGCTCTGGTGGCCACCCTCTCCACCGACGACCGGGCCACCTTCGACCGGCTGGCGCCGCAGATCCGCGCGTTCAAGGTCGGCCACGGAAAACCGCGCTCCCGAGGCGACCGGGACGAACTCTTCGGCGGTTTCGGGGCGTCCTGGCGTGGGGCGTTCGTCGGCGGTGAGCTCCTGGTGCGCGCCGTGACGCAGGGGCCGGCCGGGGAGCGGCTGCCCGGGAACTTCCCGGACTACCACCTCATGCCGTGACCGGCGGCCGGGCGGCGCCCCCGGTGTCCTCGCCCCGGGGCGCCGCCCGGCGATCACCCGACGGTCACCGTGGTCCGCGGGACCGGCCCACGGGACGGATATGCAGGTGAAGGCCACTGCGAAACCTTGGTATTGTTGTGCGTGTCGCCCCGGGGAACACCTCCGGTCAAGCGGCAGACACCTGGTCCGGGTGGCGGAATGGCAGACGCGCTAGCTTGAGGTGCTAGTGCCCTTTATCGGGCGTGGGGGTTCAAGTCCCCCCTCGGACACTCACTGCATTTCCCTCGTGCGGGTCGAGCCCAGTCTCGGCCCGCACGAGCTGTTTCACGGCCCCCCGGTCAACCGCGGACGTGAGCGTCGCCGGACCCCGCGGGCGCCGGCTGCCGCAGGAAGCGGGACAGCAGGTCGTCCAGGGTGACCATGCCGGTCAGGTGGCCCTTCTCGTCGCGGATCGCCGCCAGGGAGGCACGACGGTCGCGCAGGACGTCGATCGCGTCGGCGACCGTCGTCTCCACGATCAGCTCGGGCACCGGACGGGCCAGGTGACGGGCGTCCGTGGCACGGCCCCGCGCGCGGGCCACCAGGGCGTCGCGGGCGTGGACGGAGCCGAGGACCGTGTCGCCGTCGAGGACCAGCAGCCGGGTGCGGTCACTGCCGGCCGCCACGCGGAGCACCTCCTCGGCATCGGCCGTGCCGTCCACCGAGGTGATCCGCGCGGCGGGGACCTGGAGGTCGCCGACCGGTGTCTCGGACTCGGTCAGCGAGCGCGTGATCAGCTCGGAGTCCTCCCTGCCGATCAGGCCCAGCCGCTCGGACTCCACGACGAGATGGGTGAGCTGCTCCCGGTTGTGGACCGAGGCGAGCTCCTCACGCGGAGTGACCCGGCACAGCCGTACCAGCGCGTTGCTGACGGTGTTGAGCAGCACGATCAGCGGACGTACGGCCTTGACCATCGCCCGGAAGGGCGGCGCCAGGAGCATCGCGGAGTCCTCCGGGTGGGCGATGGCCCAGGACTTGGGAGCCATCTCGCCGACCACCATGTGCAGGAACACCACGACGATCATGGCAACGGCGAACGCGATGCCGTAGCTGACCGCGCCGGGCAGCCCCAGGCCGTGCAGCAGCGGGTCGAGGGCGTGCGAGATCGCGGGCTTGGACACGGAGCCCAGACCCAGGGTGCAGACGGTGATGCCGAGCTGGGCGCCCGCAAGCATCAGGGACAGCTCCCGCATGCCGGAGAGGGCCGCCTGCGCACCGCGCTGTCCCGTGGCCGCCGCCCTCTCCATGCGGTGCCGCCTGGCCGCGACCAGCGCGAACTCGGCGGCGACGAAGAACCCGCTGCCGATCAGCACCAGGACCGTGACGAAGAGCGCCATCGGGAAACTCATGCCTGCCCCTCCTCACGTCCGCCGACGACATCTGCCGGAGCCTGCCGCTCCACACGGATCTGCTCCATACGGCCCCGTTCCAGACGCACCCGTTCCGGCACGTGTCGGTCCAGGCTCCGTACCTCAAGGACGGCCCGTCCGCCGTCGGGCAGTTCGACGGTGAGCCGGTCGCCGATCGCCGGGAAGCGGCCCAGCCGGTCCACGATCAGCCCGGCCACGGTGTCGAAGTCGTCCTCCTCGGGCAACTCGACGCCGGTCGCCTCGGCCACCTCGTCGAGCCGCCGTCCGGCGTCGACCAGCCAACCGTCGCCGTCCGGCACCGCGATCGCGGTGACCGGGTCGGACTCGTCCGCGATGTCGCCGACCAGTTCCTCGGCGATGTCCTCGTAGGTGACGATGCCCGCGACCCCGCCGTGCTCGTCCAGGACGACGGCGAACTCGTCGTCCGCCCGACGCATCTGCTCCACGGCGTCCGGCAGCGGAAGGGTGTCGGGCAGCAGCAGCGGGCGCCGGGCGAGCACACCCGCTGTGATCGTGCCCGCGGTGGCCGTGCCCGCGGTGGTACCGGCCGGCCGGTCGGCGGGCAGCCGCATCAGTTCGCGTACGCCGAGGACACCGGCGACGTCGTCGGGGTGATCACCGAGTACGGGGTAGTTGGAGTGGCCGTGCCGGGCGATCAGGCCCACCGCCTCGGCGGCGCTCGCGTCCCTGCGGACGAAGACGGCGTCCGCGCGCGGAACCATCACTTCGTCCAGGGTGCGCTCGGAGAACTCAAGGGCGTGATCCAGCAGCGCGGCGGTGTCCTTGGGCAGCTGCCCCTGCTCGTGGGACTCGCCGATCAGATGGCCGAGCTCCTCCAGGGTGGCGCCGTGATGCAGCTCCTCGACCGGTTCGATGTGGGCCTTGCGCAGCAGCCGGTTCGCCGCCTGGTCGAAGACGCGCACCACGGGACCGACGACCTTCAGGTACGCCAGCGTCGAGGAGGCCAGCGCCTTCGCCAGCCGCTCGGGCACGGCGATCGCGAGGTTCTTCGGGGCCAGCTCGCCGAGCACCATCTGCACGACCGTGGCACCCACGAAGGCGAGCACCACGGAGATGCCCGTGACCGCCGCGTCCGGTACGCCGATGCCGGACAGGGCGGGCCTGATCAGCGCGGACACGGACGGCTCGGCGATGAAACCGACGACCAGCCCGGTCACGGTGATGCCCAGCTGTGCACCGGAGAGCATGAACGACAGCCGCTCCAGCACCTTCAGCGCCCGGGCGGCACCGCGGTCACCGGCCTCCGCCTCACGGGCGAGGGCGAGGCGGTCGGCCGAGACGTAGGCGAACTCCTGCGCGACGAAGTAGCCGGTCCCGGCCGTCAGCACGAACACGGCCAGCAGGCCCAGGACGGCGGTGGCGGCACTCATCGAACACCACCCCGCCGGGTGCCGCGATCAGGCTCGGTGCGGCGGGATGGTCCGGGACTGTGCCCCGGGGAGTCCGTCGGTGTGGCGGACAAGGGATGGCTCCTCATGGTTCGGTCGGTATCAGGACAACGCGCGTGCCCCGACAGGAGTTCCCAGCCGACGATCAGGCGACTGCAAAGAAGGCGGCAGTAAAGACGGCGGCAGTAAAGACGGCGACTGCAAACCAGCGGGGCCCGACGCCGCTTCCGGCCGCCGTGAACCGGCGGGGCCCGGCCCGGCGGGATGCCGTCGGCCGGGCCCCTCGCGTGGCCGGATCAGAGGTCGAACTCGTGCGGGGGCAGGTCCAGGGTGAAGCAGGCCTCCCGTACGACGGCCTGCTCGGTCTTGTCGAAGTCGCCGTCGGCGCCACCGATGACGATGCCGATCTGGATGACGGCACGGGCCTCGGCGGGCTTCTTCTTCGCCTTGGCGATCTCCTGCAGGACGCTGACCTTGCCGAAGGCGAAGTCCGCGGTGAGCTTGTCGAGGTTCTCCTCGAAGCGGCGGCGCAGGTCGTCGGCGGGGAAGTTCTGCAGGACCTCGTTGGTGGCGATCAGCTGGGCCACGCGCTGCCGCTCGGCCGGGTCGATGGTGCCGTCGGCGGCGGCGACCAGGGCGCACATCGCCATGCTGGCGTCACGGAAGGCGCCGCTCTTCAGGTCGTTCTTCTTCGCCACGAGCTGGGTCTGCATCGTCGACGCGGATTCCTTGATGCGGTCCCACAGGGCCATGAGAACTCCAGACGTTCGGTGAGGCCCGGTACGCCCGGTGCCTCTTCGGCTACTACAGCAACGTAGAAACTAGCGGCCGGGGGGATAAGTTCCGACCGTTCTCGGAATGTTCACGCGGCCCCCCGGACCAGCGGGTTCAGTCCTCCTCCTCGTCCTCTCCCTCGAAGAAGTCCCCGATCTCGTCCACGACTTCGGCCGCCACCATGCCGCCGACGACACCGACCGCCAGTCCCGCCGCGCCCGCGGCCACCGCCGTGCCGACGCCCGGTCCGGAGCCGTGCCCGCCGTGCCCGTACCCGTCTCCATGACCATGTCCGTACCCGCTTCCATGACCGCGTCCGTGTCCGTGCTCGTGACCGCCGTCATACGCGTCCGCGTGCCCGTACGCCGAGTCCGCGCCGAATGCGGAGCGGTGGTCGAGCAGCTGGCGGATCCAGCCGTCGACCTCGGCGTTCCAGTCCCGCCCCGGCACCTCGTGACCGACGGTGAAGCGGGTCAGGGCGTCATGTCCGGCGGAGAGGAACCCACTGCGCTTGTCCGCCTCCAGGACGACCTCCACACCCGAGGGGCCGGCCAGGAAGGTCACCTCGAGCTCGTTCACCGCGTGCGCGTACTGCGGCGCGGGAGACAGTTCGATCTCCTGGTAGAACGGCAGCAGCTGTCCCGTACCGCCGATGCGGCCGTACTCCAGATCGGCCGACCGGAACCCGAAGCCCAGCTGTCCCAACGCCTCCAGGACCGCCTCCTGTACGGGCAGTGGGCGGACGGCCAGCGGGTCGAGGTCGCCCTTGTCCCTCGCCCCGGCCACCGCCAGCTCGGTGCGCACGCCGAGGACGATGCCCAGCGGTTGGCCGTACAGCTCGCTGATCGGTGTCTCCCACGGCAGCGTGACCGCGAACGGCACACTGCGCCGCTCCTGCTCGCCGAGCCGGAACCCGCCGCCCAGCGTGTACCGCTCGAAGGCGACGAAGCCCTCGCTCTCGCCCTCCTCGTGCTCGGCCTCCACCCGGGCGACCAGGTCGACGGCGATGTGCTCGATCTCCACTGCCGAGTCACCGCCCTGGAGGTGCACCTGCCCGGACAGCACCCCGCCGGGGGCCACGGCCCCGCCGTCCAGCACCGTGTCCACCGAGGGGCCGCCCACCCCGAGGGCCCCCAGCAGCCGTTTGAACACCATCCGGACGTCTCTCCTTCGCTCACCCATCCAACCGTTCGACAGATGAACTCGTCCGCCCGGTAAAGAAGTTCCCAAGTCACCCGGATGGGTGATCGCCATTTCGGGTCACCGGAAAATCCCGTGCCCGGCCGTGTCCTGGTTCCCTACACTCGCCACGCACCGCGCGTCGCAGGGACGCGCAGGACCAGCGACGAGGGGAGACCGGCCGTGCAGTACCGCACCGCTGTCGTCGTTCCCCGCTCGCGGTTCGAGGTGATCCTGGTGTCCTCGTCCGTCCGGTGCCCGCTGCGCGGCCGGTACCGGATGCCCGTGACGAACGTCTGACGTTCCGTCCGGGAATCGCGCCGCCCTTTTCCGGACACCAGAAAGGCCAACGGGCCGTGCGCACCAACGTCAACCCTCTCACCGCCGTCCGCAACCTCGGCATCCTCGCCCACGTCGACGCGGGCAAGACCACCGTGACCGAGCGGATCCTCTACGCCACCGGCACCATCCACCGGCGGGGAGAGGTCCATGACGGCACCACCGTCACCGACTTCGACCCGCAGGAACGCGACCGTGGCATCACCATCTTCGCCGCGGCCGTCAGCTGCGCCTGGGACGGGCACCGGATCAACCTCATCGACACTCCGGGGCACGTGGACTTCGCCGACGAGGTCGAGCGCTCCCTGCGGGTGCTCGACGGGGCGATCGCGGTGTTCGACGCCGTGGCCGGCGTGGAGCCGCAGAGCGAGTCGGTGTGGCGGCAGGCCGACCGGCACGGTGTGCCGAGGATCGCGTTCGTCAACAAGATGGACCGCGCGGGCGCCGACCTCGACAGCGCCGTCGCCTCCATCCGCGAACGGCTCCATCCGACGCCGTTGGTCGTCCAGTTGCCGGTCGGCACCGAGGACCGCTTCACCGGCGTGGTCGACCTGCTGCGCCTGCGCGCCCACGTCTGGTCCGACGGCGGCGACACGGCGCAGGTCGTGCCGGTGCCCGAGGACCTGCGCGAGGAGGCGCGGCGGCGGCGCCGACTGCTGGAGGAGGCCGTGGCCGAGCTGCACCCGGGGGCACTGGAGGAGTTCGTCGAGCGGGAGACGCTGTCGGCCGGGACGCTGGCCGGAGCCCTGCGGGACCTGACCCGGAGCGGCGACGCGGTGGTGGTGCTCTGCGGCTCCGCCTACCGCAACCGAGGCATCGAACCGCTGCTCGACGCCGTCGTGGCATACCTGCCCTCGCCGCTGGACGTGCCCGCCGTACGGGGCACGCACGACGGTACGGCGCAGGAGCGCGCGGCCGATCCGCGGGCGCCGTTCGCGGCCCTGGTGTTCAAGGTGAACGCCACCCCGACGGGACGGCTCACCTGTCTGCGCGTCTACTCCGGAACGATCGAGAAGGGAGACACCGTGTGGGACGCGGGCACGCGCCGCACCGAACGCGTCGGGCGCATTCTGCGCGTCCAGGCCGACCGCCACGCGCGCGTGGACCGCGCGGTCGCCGGGGACATCGTCGCCGTGATCGGGCTGAAGACGGCCCGCGCCGGTTCGACGCTGTGCGCCCCGGGCGCCCCGCTCGTCCTCGAACCCCCGGGCGTCACCGAGCCGGTGGTCTCGGTGGCCGTCGAGGCACGCAGGTCCACGGATGCCGACCGCCTGGCGTCGGCGTTGGCACGGCTGGCCGAGGAGGACCCGTCACTGGTCGTACGGACGGATCCCGAGACCGGTCAGACCGTCCTGTCCGGCATGGGCGAACTGCACCTGGAGGTCGCTGTGGAGAAGCTCCGGCTGGCGCAGGGGCTTGAGGTCAACGTCGGTCGTCCGAAGGCCAGTCACCGTGAGACGGTCGGGCGCGGGGTGTCCGGGTTCGTCTTCCGGCACGTCAAACAGGACGGTGGCGCGGGGCAGTTCGCCCATGTCGTCCTCGATGTCGAGCCGCTCCAGGACGGGTTCGAGTTCCGGTCGGCGATCGTCGGCGGACGGGTGCCGCAGGAGTACGTCCGGGCGGTCGAGGCCGGCTGCCGGGACGCCCTCGCGGAGGGTCCGCTCGGAGGGCATCCGGTGACCGGGCTGCGGGTCACCCTGACCGACGGGGCGACCCATGTGAAGGACTCCTCGGACACCGCCTTCCGCACGGCGGGCAGGCTGGGCCTGCGCGAGGCACTGCGCGCGTGCTCGATGCTCCTGCTGGAGCCGGTCGTCGAGGTCGCGGTGACCGTGCCCGAGGACGCCGTCGGCGGCGTCCTAGGTGACCTCGCCGCACGCCGTGGACGCGTGTCGGGCTCGGCCGTGCGCGGTGGCTCGGCGGTCGTGACGGCGACCGTGCCGCTGGCCGAACTCTTCGGCTACGCGACGCGGTTGCGCAGCCGGACGCAGGGCCGGGGCACCTTCACGGCACGCCCCACGGGCTACGCGCCGGCCCCGGCGGTGACGCCGGCCCGGTGACCGACAGGGCGGCCCCTCCCGTACGCGGGCGGGGCCGCCTCTCGCTCACGGGTACGACACCACCGTCGACGGCGTCGTCGAGGTACCGGACGTCGGCGCGCCCGTGTCGTTGATGACGTGTTCGTACTGGCCGTTGCCGCCCAGCGAGACCACCAGCAGGTCGTGGAAGCGCACCCCGGGACGGTTCGGCGCGGCGAAGCCGCTGTGCTGGACGATCGCCGGGTCGACGTTGTAGTAGCAGTAGCTGCCCAGGCCCCAGCCCTCGTGCTCGGTGACGTCGTCGCCGACCTTGTAGGCGGCGTAGCCCCTCACCGGGCCGTTCTGGACGGCGGCCTGGTTCGGGGCGTCGTACGCCTTCTCGTTCTGGAAGAAGATGGTCCGGCCGCGCCGGCCGTACCACTGGACGTCGTACTTGTTGAAGTGCTCGACGAACAGGCCGGTGCACAGCACGTCGTCGCCGTTGACGACGATGCCGTAGTCCGCCCGGTTGGTGTCCCAGCCGACGCCGTCGCCGTGGTCGGCGCGCCAGACCCAGGTGTGGTCGACAATGGTGTGACGGCTGTTGACGACCATGCTGGTGGTGGCCTTGCCGGCGCCCGCGCCCCCGATACGCACGAACACGTCCTGGACGGTGGTCGGGTTGGCGGAGTGGTCCCGGGACGCGCCTCGGGGGCCGACTTCCAGCAGCGTCGCGGAGTTGACCGGCCCTGCGTCGATCAGGAGGCCGGCCAGGCGCACGCCGTCGACGTCGGCGACCCGCAGGGCCGTGACTCCGTTGTCCGGCACGAGAGTCGCGTACCCCAGGCCCAGGACAACGGTGTTGGCGCGGTTCACCTGGACGGCCCGGTCGAGGTGGTAGATGCCCGGTGTCAGCAGCAGGTGCAGTCCTTGTGCGAGCGCCTGGTTGAGGGTCGCCGCGGAGACGCCGGGCTTCGCCACGTAGAACTGCGACAACGGCAGCGACGTGCCACGCGGAGTGCCGCTGCCCCAGGTGACACCGCGGGCGTTGGTGCGTTTGGCCGGCAGGAAGACCCGGAACTCCGAGCCGTCGACGTACAGGAAGGGTTTCTCCCGGGAGAGCGGGGTGGTGTCGAGCGTCGTGTACGGCGGGTTCGGGAAGCTCTGCGCGGGGGCGCCCTCGACGCCCGAGAAGACCATGTTCCAGACACCGTTGAGCCAGCTGCCGATCGCGCTGTCCCGGGTGTACCACTGCTGCTGCGAGTACGGCCCGACCTGGCCGTCGACGCGGCTGTCGGCGATGTAGCCGCCGCTGGCCCAACCGTAGCCCGTGGGGGAGAGGTTGAGGCCGCCGCGGACGTGCATACGGCGGAAGGGGGCCGCCTGAGCCACGGCCCACCGGTTCGTGCCGTTCGCGGGGACGAGCGCCAGGTTCTCCGCCGAACGCCAGAAGTTCTGCGTGGCGTTGCCGTTGAACCAGCCGGCGTCGACCGTGACGTCCCCGTTGATGGTGGTGTCGTCGGGGGACAGGCCGAGGCCGGCGATCGAGGTGTAGAAGCCGAGTTGGGCGTTGAGGCCGTGGTAGGTGCCGGGCTTGAACAGCAGGGCGTAGCGGCCGGTGCCGAACTGCGCCGACTCCTGCTGCCGGAACACCTCGTCGAGCCGGGACTGGATGCCGGGGGTGGACGGGTCGAAGACCAGGACGTTCGGGCCCAGGTCTCCGCCGCCGGGGAGGAAGCGCGGCTTCCTGGGAGGCTTGGGGGCGGCCGAGGCGGGTGCGGACAGGCCGAGCACCGCGGGGGCGGTGGCGGCAGCGGCGCCGAGGACGGTTCTGCGGCCGATGGCGGGCAGGGGCATGGGGCGGCTCTCCTGTTCAGGAAGTGAACCTGGTGGGGTCTGGGAGCGCTCTCTCGCCGGTGAATGCTTCAACTACCCGAACGACCGCGTCAAGAGGTGCGACCAGAGTTCCGCAAGCCGTGCCGTACCCCTTGACGAGGGCATCCCTTGAGGTTTAACTCACGTCCTAAATTAAGCCATGAGTGCATTCCCTGAAGGGACACCGGGAACCATGCGCAGCATCCGAGCCGCGGCCGTAGGCGCCGTCACCTTGTCACTCGCCCTTGCCGCCTCGGCCTGCGGAGGCGGTTCGTCCAGTGGCAGCGGGTCCGACGACTCGCCCAGGACGCTCACGTACTGGGCCTCCAACCAGGGCGCGAGCATCGCCGTCGACAAGAAGGTCCTGCAGCCCGAACTCGACAAGTTCCAGAAGCAGACCGGGATCAAGGTGAAGCTGGAGGTCGTGCCCTGGTCCGACCTGCTGAACCGGATCCTCACCGCGACCACCTCCGGCCAGGGCCCCGACGTCCTGAACATCGGCAACACCTGGAGCGCCTCCCTGCAGGCCACCGGCGCGCTGCTGCCCTGGGACGCGAAGAACTTCGCCAAGATCGGCGGCAAGGACCGCTTCGTCGACTCGGCGCTCGGCTCCACGGGCGCCGAGGGCAAGGACCCGGCCGCCGTACCGCTGTACTCGATGGCCTACGCCCTCTACTACAACAAGCAGATCTTCGCCGACGCCGGCATACCCAAGCCCCCGGCCACCTGGGCGGAACTGGTCGCCGACGGCAAGAAGATCCAGGCCAAGGGCAAGTCCGCGCTGGGCGCGGAGGGTTCGAACCTGTCGGAGAACATCCACCACGTCTTCGTCTTCGCCAAGCAGCACGGCGCGGACTTCTTCACCGCCGACGGCAAGGCCGACTTCACCAGCGACGGCGTGGTCACGGCGGTCAAGCAGTACGTCGACCTGATGGCCAAGGACAAGGTCATCCCGACCGGCGACGCCGAGTACGCGCAGAACCAGTCCGTCAGCGACTTCGCCAAGGGCAAGCAGGCCATGCTGCTGTGGCAGTCCGCCGCCGCCAACCTCAAGTCCCAGGGCATGGACGCGAGTGCGTACGGCATCGCCCCCGTCCCTGTGCAGTCCGGCACCCCGGGCACCGGAACCCAGGTCAACTCGATGGTGGCCGGCATCAACCTGGCCGTCTTCAAGAACAGCCACAACCTCGACGGCGCCACGAAGTTCGTGAAGTTCATGACCAGCGACGCGGAACAGAAGATCCTCAACACCGCCTACAGCTCCATCCCGCCGGTGAAGGCCGCGCAGGAGGACGCCGCCTTCAACTCCCCGTCGAACGCGGTGCTGAAGGACACCCTCGCCAAGAGCGCCGCGGCGCTGCCGCAGGTGGCCGACGAGTCGCAGTTCGAGACCGCGGTCGGTACGGCGGTCAAGGACCTGTTCGCCGACGCGGCGGCCGGACGCGCGATCACCACCGACTCGGTGAAGTCCGCGCTGGAGAAGGCCCAGCAGCAGATGCCGGCGAAGTGAGCCCGATGACCACCACCGCCCTCAAGGAGCCACTGAGGGGGAGTTCGGCCGGTGCGGCGGCGCGCGAACCGCGTCGCCGCACCGGACGGATCCGCCGCGCCGGGCTCCCGTACCTGCTCCTGTTGCCCGCCCTGGTCCTCGAACTCCTCGTCCACCTGGTGCCGATGGTCATCGGCATCGTGATGAGCTTCAAGGAACTCACCCAGTTCTACATCCGTGACTGGGGCACCGCGCCCTGGTCGGGCCTGTCCAACTACCGGGTCTCCGTGGACTTCGACGCCCCGGTCGGCCAGGCCCTGCTGCACTCCTTCTTCGTCACCGTGGCCTTCACCCTGCTCTCGGTGGGCCTGTGCTGGCTGATCGGCACGGCGGCGGCGGTCTACATGCAGGACACCTTCACCGGCCGCGGCCTGCTGCGGGCGCTGTTCCTCGTGCCGTACGCCCTGCCGGTCTACGCGGCCGTCATCACCTGGGTGTTCATGTTCCAGCACGACAACGGCCTGGTGAACCACGTCCTGCACGACCAGCTGCACCTCACCGGCAAGCCGTCCTTCTGGCTCATCGGCGACAACAGCTTCTACGCCCTGCTGACCGTGTCCGTGTGGAAGGGCTGGCCGTTCGCCTTCCTCATCGTCATGGCCGGACTGCAGAACATCCCACGGGAGTTGTACGAGGCCGCCGCCCTCGACGGCGCCGGCATGTGGCAGCAGATCCGCCGCATCACCCTGCCGTCCCTGCGCCCGGTCAACCAGGTGCTGGTCCTGGTCCTGTTCCTGTGGACCTTCAACGACTTCAACACCCCCTACGTCCTGTTCGGCAAGTCGGCCCCGCAGGCGGCTGACCTCATCTCCGTGCACATCTACCAAGCGTCCTTCGTCACCTGGAACTTCGGCACCGGATCCGCCATGTCCGTGCTCCTGCTGCTGTTCCTGCTGGTCGTCACGGGCGTCTACCTGGCGCTCACCTCGCGCGGACGGAGGACCGGCGATGTCTAGATCCCCCATGGCGCCCCCGAGTTCGTTCCTCTGGTCGCGCCGGGTCTTCCTCACCCTGCTCAGCGGTTTCGTCCTGGTGCCGGTCTACGTCATGGTCTCCAGCTCACTGAAGCCGCTCGCGGACGTCACGGGCAAGTTCCGCTGGCTGCCCAGCGGTCTGACGATCCGCCCGTACATCGACATCTGGTCGACGGTCCCGCTGGCGCGGTACTTCGTGAACTCGCTGATCGTGGCGGGTGCGGCGACCGTCTGCTCGGTGGTGATCGCGGTGTTCGCCGCGTACGCCGTCAGCCGCTACAGCTTCCGCGGCAAGCGCGTCTTCACGGTCACCGTGCTGTCCACGCAGATGTTCCCGGGCATCCTCTTCCTGCTCCCGCTGTTCCTGCTGTACGTCAACATCGGCAACGCCACCGGCATCGCCCTGTTCGGCTCCCGCGGCGGCCTGATCCTCACCTACCTCACCTTCTCCCTCCCGTTCTCGATCTGGATGCTGATCGGGTACTTCGACTCCGTGCCGAAGGACCTGGACGAGGCCGCCCTGGTGGACGGCTGCGGCCCGCTCGGCGCGCTGCTGCGGGTGGTGGTCCCGGCCGCGATCCCCGGCATCGTCGCGGTCGCCGTCTACGCCTTCATGACCGCCTGGGGCGAGGTCCTCTTCGCCTCCGTCATGACCAACGACACCACCCGCACCCTCGCCGTCGGCCTCCAGGGCTACTCCACGCTCAACAACGTGTACTGGAACCAGATCATGGCCGCCTCGCTGGTCGTCAGCGTGCCCGTGGTCGCCGGCTTCCTGCTGCTGCAGCGCTATCTCGTCGCCGGGCTGACGGCCGGGGCCGTCAAGTGACCGATTCTCCTGCGTCCGAAGGGACTTACGTGTCCGACCGCATCGACCTCGCCGCCTTCCCGCACGACTTCCTGTGGGGAACGGCCACATCGGCGTACCAGATCGAGGGAGCCGCGGCCGAGGACGGCCGCTCCCCGTCGATCTGGGACACCTTCTCGCACACACCCGGCAAGGTCGACGGCGACGACCACGGAGACATCGCGTGCGACCACTACCACCGCTGGCGCGAGGACATCGACCTGATGCGCCAGCTCGGCACGAACGCCTACCGGTTGTCGATCGCCTGGCCGAGGGTGGTGCCCGGCGGGGACGGCCCTGCGAACCCCAAGGGACTGGCCTTCTACGACGAGTTGACCGACGCCCTGCTGGAAGCGGGCATCACCCCGTCGGTCACCCTCTACCACTGGGACCTGCCCCAGATCCTGCAGGACCGGGGCGGCTGGCCGGAGCGGGAGACAGCCGTGGCGTTCGCCGAGTACGCCTCCGTCGTCGCCGCCCGCCTCGGCGACCGGGTCACCCACTGGGCCACCCTCAACGAACCGCTGTGCTCGGCGTGGATCGGCTACCTGGAGGGCAGGATGGCCCCCGGCTTGACCGACCTCACGGCCGCCGTACGGGCCTCCTACCACCTGCTGCTGGGCCATGGCCTCGCCGTCGAGGCGATCCGCGCCGCAGCCCCGTCCGCCGAGGTCGGCCTCGTCACCAACCTGTCCACGGTGCACGCCGCCACCGACCGTGACGAGGACGTACGGGCCGCACTCAGGCAGGACGGTCACGTCAACCGCTGGTGGCTGGACCCGGTGTACGGCCGGGGCTTCCCGGCCGACATGCGTGAGGTGTACGGCGTCGACCTCCCCGAGCGGGCGGGCGACCTGGCCAGGATCGCCGCCCCACTCGACTGGCACGGCCTGAACTACTACATGCCGGCCACCGTCGCCGACGACCCCTCGGCCCCCGCGCCGCACGTCCGCTCGGTCCGCCGCATCGGCGTCCCGCGCACCGGCATGGACTGGGAGATCGACGCGCACGGTATCGAGACGCTGCTGCTCCGCCTGACGCAGGAGTACGGGGCACGGAAGATCTACGTCACCGAGAACGGCTCCGCATACCCGGACGTCGTACGCCCGGACGGCACCGTCGACGACCCCGAACGCCAGGACTACCTGGTGCGCCACCTCGCCGCCTGCGCGTCCGCCGTCCGCAAGGGGGCCCCGCTGGCCGGGTATTTCGCGTGGTCGCTACTGGACAACTTCGAGTGGGCGTACGGCTACGACAAGCGGTTCGGCCTGGTGCACGTGGACTACCGGACACAGAAACGGACCATCAAGGGCACCGGGTACCGGTACGCGGACATCATCCGGGCGCATCGGGGGCAGGCCCGGAAGGCGGCCTGAGGCGTCAATGCCGCGTGGCCGAGTCATGCGATCGGGTGAGGTTCCGGGTGGTGGGGCACGGCGCGGGACTGCGGGCCGTTCGACCGGATGAGCAGCACTTCGACACCGCGACGACGCCAACGGGGGGGTGCCCCTATCTCTTTCGTCAAGGGGCGGGGCGGTTGATTGGTGATGTTTCAGGCGGCTTGGGGGACGGCTTGAGGTTCGAAGAACGTGCCGTCGCGGAGCATGGCGA
>NZ_JBEXXQ010000042.1:0-92980 GCF_040630525.1 Streptomyces sp. NPDC005799 | reverse complement strand
GCACGCGATCATTCACTTCCAGCCCAGCCAGCCCACCAGAAAATTTCCGCACCCCTTGAGCGCGCGGTCTGCTCCGCAGACACGACGCGCCGTCGCTACGCGACGGGAACTCCCTTGCTCCGCAAGGAAGTTGACAGATCGTCACTCCGTGACGATCGGCTGAATTGCTCCGCAATTCAGCCAAGGAATTCGCTCCGCGAATCCCTGAAAAGCGCACCTAGGCCGTGGCGGCTTCGGCTCCCTGACGGCAGATCAGGGTTTACCGACTGTCGCGCCTTGTATAACCTGACGAGAAATTCAAAATCTCTGAATTCACTTCTTGGGGGGCGAGTTTGGAGGGAGCCTCCTGTTCCTTTTCGGGGAAGGGAAGGCTAAGGAATTCACTGATATTTCGTGGAAAACAGTACCACCATGAAGACACATCAGATGAAAGGAAAGCAGGCCCCCGCAAGGCCCGTTATCCCGACCCACGGTGTGAGGCCTGAGTCTGTTTGCCTCCACGCCGTAACCAATGGGGCAGGGAACCGAACAGGACGGCTGAGGAGGGCCGTTGAGGCCCCGTCAGCAGCCTTCCCTGCCGTACCCCCTCCCTCGCGGTCACACGGCCAGCGCGGAGGCATCAGCCGACGCGCAACCACACCACCCCCAGCCCATCCCCGAAGCCCGCAACTCACTACCCGCCCTCATTCCTCACTCACTCATCAACCAGTCAGGGACAGGCAGCAGCAGAGGGGATGTCAGCAACCCGACCGACCACGCCAATGCAGCGTTGACCAGGCACAACGCACACGCCGGCAGACGCCCTTTTGTGAGCGTTGTGGAGCCTGTTTTTGTGATGGTTGGGGTGGCGGTTGAGGTGATGGTTGTTGTGACGGTTGGCAGTAGAGCGTAGAATTATCACTGTCGCTGACCAGCAACCCGAAGGGATCCGAGGCATGACAACTCCGTTGGAGCAGGCACGTGGTGGACGCGTGGCCTTGGCTGTATTTGCAGCCCTGCGAGCCGAGCGCGAGCCGTTCAGCATCGAGGGATGGATATCCCTAGCGCTGGCCGCCGTTGATGCGTACGCCAGTCACCACCAGGACCCGCCGTTTCAGGCGCAAGCGGAAAGGAACATGGCCGATGCTCTGTCCACTCTCGGAGAAACGGCAACCGACGTTCTCCATTACATGGACGGAAAAGCGAAGGCAGCCGATCTCTACAACGAGGCGGTACGAATTGCCGCTACAGGGATTTGGGAAACCGTTCCTTTCGCGGCTGAAAAGGCCGATGAGGAAGCTAACGCGGCATCATTGCTTGCCGCATTGTCGCTCGCGTGCTCGGCCATGTGGGACGACACGCACAGCGTTGAAATGCTCGACGGGGTTTATCAGCGGTTCACGACCGAGGCAGAAGAAACACGGCTTGTGTTCGCCCGACGCGTCAGGCGACTGGTGGAAGCGGATGACCGCGCACGGCTGACAAGCCGTCAGCTCACCTGACATCAACAGCCTCTGCCGAGAGAGGAGTGATCACCATGCGCAGTGCTTATCCGGACTTCCCCTCGCAGCCCGGGGTGCCGCTCGGTTCGTACACGTGGTACGCCGTGACGGCGCGTTTCCCGAACGGGCGCGAGGTCGAGGTAGGCGAGTGGCAAGGGGACGCCGAGAAGGCCGGACAGGAGGCTTTGAGGGCGTACGAGCGCTACTACCGTGGCGCGTACGTCGAAGTCCTGCTGGACGGCTGCGTGTTCGCCTACGTGACGCACAACCCGCGTACGCATGAGAAGACCCCGTTCCTGTGTCAGCCGGGGTTTTGCTGGCACCACGCGTGCGGTGAGGTCCCGCCAGAGGAGTGCGGGTGCGGTGACCGGATCCAGCGAAGTGGTGGAGTCCGCCCCCATGAGAGCGTATAGTTATCAACGTCGGGAACGGCGGCAACCGGACCCGGCGCAACCCACCAGTCGGGGCAGCCGACCAGCCGCCCCGCACCGAACGAAGGAGAACTCTCCTATGGGGCACAACCGTCCGACGCCCGTGATCCTGCCCAACGGCGTCGAGTGGTCCGTTCCGGCCGACACCCTGCGCGCCCGACGCGGCCACGACTTCTACCCCACGCTCGCCCAGCGCGCAGCGATCCCCCCGCTGTACAGCACCGATGACACCCCGACCCCGGACAAGATTGTTCACCTGCACTACTTCGGGGGTGCCTGCCTGGACTGGTTCGTGACCGAGCTCGACCCCTCGTGCGGTCTGGCGTTCGGATGGGCCTACATCACGGACGGCGAGTGGGGCTATTTCCACCTGCCTGAGCTGGAGTCGATCAGGTACGGCCTCGGATTCGTGATCGAGCGCGACCTGTACTGGGAGCCCAAGCCGGTCCGTGAGGTACCGCAGATCGCGCGCGTCGCCCGCTTCTGACCCGTACGGGCGGGGGGTGCCCGGCAAGGCACCCCCCGCCCCTCCAGCCCACCACAGGGAGCATGCGTGTTCTACGACGACGAGACCACGGCAGATGCGTTGCAGGCCGACCACGAAGCCCAATGGGACGCTGACCTGATACAGGCCGAGATGGAGGCCGCCGCGCGCCGTCTGGCCGCCCACGGGAAGGCCGGGTTTTGCACCCACCAGAGCGCCGTGGGGTGCATCCCCGAACCGGTCTATGAGGAGCAGATCGGGTTGAAGCCCGGACAGCTTCGCTGCACCTCCGGTTGCAACACGGTGTTCGAGTCGGACGAAGCATGGGAAGCCGCCTCAGCCGCGCCGGAGTCAAACCCCGTTCCACGCACCGGCCACCGAGGCACGACGCCGCTCCGTCGGTCGGACGACGCGGCGCAGAACGGGGGCGCATGATGCGCGAGACGCCGTTTCCCCGCCCGATGACCAGCGCGGAGGCCCGCGAACTGTGGCAGATCATCGGTCGCGTCATGGCCGACAGCGCCCGCGACGTCGCCAGCCGCACCGGTATCCCGCCTCAGCGCCTTGTCAAGACCGTCGCGCGTGACCTCGTCCTGCGCGACGTGACCGAAGTGTTCTTGCGCGCCAACGAGCGCGGAGCGCTCCCCATGCAGTCGAGCGCCGAGGCCCACGCGTACCTGACTCACGCACTGCTCACCTTCGTTGAGCGAGGCCGCGCCACAGTCCACCCCGCACCACCCCACCCGTAGGCGAGCCGGACGCCCCACCGGCCGCCCGCGAAAAGCGCGGAGCGCTTCCCGCCGCCTCCCCCGAGCGCGGAGCGCTCCGCGCCCTCCCCTGCCGCGTAGCGGCAGCGCGACGCGTCTGCGGAGCAGACCGCGCGCACGCCCAACGTCACCCCGCCGCGCCCACACGCCGGCGCGCACACCCGAAGGGCCCTGCCATGCACTACTGGTGGAAGATCAAAGGCATCAGCGACGACCGCACCCAGTGCGACTGCTGCGGACTGAGCGGACTCAAACGCACGGTCGCCCTCATGCCGCTGGACGCCGACGGAAACGAGAACGGCACCGCCGAAGACGTCGTTCACTACGGCACGTCGTGCGCCGCCAAAGCACTCGGCTGGAGGCAGGGCAAGGTCACCTCAGCCGCCCTCACCGCCCAGCACAGGCGCAACGAACTCGACCACTACGCGCGCCGCATCATCAGCATCTACGCACCGATCGAGTCCGCCCCCGCAGCCGTTCAGGCCCGCATCTTCCTCCAGCGCAACCGCTACCCCCGTCCGGGGGTGAGCCCGACAAAGGAAGTGGCGAAACTTCTGGCCGAGGCACGCGCCCAGCTCAGCGCCCCTCTGACGGGCCCCGCCCGCCCCGCGCGGATCGAGGACTTCCAGCGCTTCACCGTCGTTGTCAGCCGCTCCGGCAGTGTCGACGGCGTACAGCGTGTGCCGGACGAGGAGGACAAGCGCCAGGAGCAGGCCACCGCCGCCCAGCGCCGCGCGGCCCAAATCAGCGGCAGCGTCCTGGTCGTGGCCGCACTGGACGTGGTCAGCGCGGGCGACGTGGCCATCGCCGACGAGGTCACCCGCGAGTGGAACGAGAAGGCCTGGCAGGCCGCCCATGCCTGAGACCACGCCCCCGCTGTACGTCGGAAGCCACGTCACCTACACCGGACCCTTCACCCGCATGCACGATCGCGTCCTGCTCGTCCTGCCCTGCGCATGTGAAAGCCGCTGCGAGCTCTGCAATGAGTGGGCCCTGATCACCGACGACCCCGAAGCGGACCGCGAACACTTCCTCATCGCCGACGAGGTGACGGGTGAAGCCGTCAAGCACGTCGCACGGGCACAGCTGAAGGTCCTTCCGTGGAACTGGCCCGAGGACGCGGTCGAGTTCAACATCAACGGCTACTGGTTCGCCGCCGCGTACACCGCGCCAGGAGGCAGCAGCAGGGCCCGCACCGTGCACTTTTACACCGCAGGGCCCCTCATGGGGCGCACCTGGTGCCACTTCCGCGAAGTGACACCAGAAGTGCGCCGCCTGGACGAGCAGGCCCGCTGCCGCGCCCTGTGAGCGCGCCCTTTCCCTCTCCCAAGGAGTGATCCGTCCATGCCCGCACAGCCTCAGCCCCCATCTGCCGACGCCGCCACGGATACCGTGGCCACCGCTGGACCAGAGGGCCCCACCGCCGCCCCGGATCTAATCGAGGAGGCAACGCCCGATGTGCACGCACGGGTTGCAGCCGGCCCCCTGCGCCGCGCCCTCAACCTTGCCTCCCTGGCTGTCCGCGCCCGTCCCGAGCAGCCCGCTCACGCCGGAGTCACCCTCACCGCCCAGGGCAGCACACTCACCGTCGCCGCCTACCGCCCCTACGCGGACGGCGGAACCGACATCGCCGTCACGGTGTCCCTCGGGGCCGACCCCGGCGGCACCGGGCGCAGCACGCTCGACCAGCGCGAACTGACCCGTGTGCTGGACGCAGCCGTCAAGGGCGACGGTCCGGCGCAGGCCGCGCGCACGCCCGTCGATCTCCACGGCGCTAGCGTGTCCACGCCGGACGTCTCCGTTCCCGTCCGCTCGTACGTCACACCGGTGACCGCTGCGCCGCCCGTGGCACCCATCGTCGCCACCGTCGACGGCCCCGAGTTCTTCCGTCAGCTCACCCGCGTACTGCCGGTGGCTGCGAAGGACGAAACCTTGCCGGTCCTGACCGGCGTGGAACTGCGCGTGTCAGCGGGCACGCTGCGGCTGAGGGCGACAGACCGGCACCGCGCCGCCGAAACCGTCATGCCCGCCCAGCCCTGGGACCACCACGAGGACACCACCGCCTACCGCGCACTCATCCCCGGCGACGTCCTCCGCCAGGTGGTGAAGTCCAGCAGCCCCTACAACGGACCGGTGGCCATCGGCCTGCCCGACGAGACCGTCACGAGGACTGATGTGCTCCAGAACCCGCACCTGTGCGTGGCCACCCTGGAGTTCGGGCCCGCCACACTCACGGCGTGGCGGCTTGACGGAGTCGCGCCCCCCTCAGTGTTCGCCCCCATCGCAGACGGCGGTACCCTCACCCTCGACCGCAAGGACCTCATCCGGGCCGTCCGCAAGGCACGGGCAGTGGCCACGGCGAAGGGCGCCGCCGAACAGTGGGCCCAGGTCAGCCTCACCCACAGCGCCGAGGACGCAGGGGTGTTGCGCGTCGCCCCGCGGCTGCCGCAGAAGCACGAGCGGGACCGGACGACCGGTACGGCCGTGGCCGCAGTATGCGGAGAGCAGACCGCACCGCTGGGAGGCGCGCCCCTGATCACCACGGGCGGCTATCTGCTGGGAGCTCTGAACGCGTTCGCCAGCGAGTCCATCACCTTCCACCTGCCGCCCCAGCGCGACGGCCGCAATCACGCACCTTTCGCGATCACCGCTCCCGGCGAGCAGACCGAGGAAGGCCACCGGCAACTCCTTGCCCCCGTGCGGCTCTCCCAAGACTGAACGGGTTGCCCACCCTTCCGGTAAGGGCGTAGAATTATCAATGTTGGAAACGGGCGGCAACCCGCTCCCGACGCCGACCCACCACACCCTCAGAAGGAGCCTGCATGGACCCGCAATCCCTGATCATCGAAACCCCCTCCGGCCGCGTGCACGCTCACGCCGCGCCACGAGGCGAAGACGCCATCCTCTACACGCTGGGAGGCGCCCTGCGCGGCACCGTGCACGTCACCGGGACCCACCACCCGCACCACTGGGACCAGTTCACCGCACTGCGCGCCACGTTCGGATCTGCCGACGCCATGGCCGAGCTCCCGCCCGCCGATTCCCTGCCGCGGCTGCGCAACAGCACCGCCCGGCACACCGGCTACCTGCTCGCATGGGAAGGTCCGGCCGGGCCCCAGTGGGAACAGAGCCGGATCGAGTCCACGTCGGGCAGGCCGCCCTCCCCCAAGACCGGGGACACGCTCAGGACCGTCCTGCACGCCGTCACCGAGGACGCCAGCCGCCGCCCGGACCGGGCTCAAATCCTCGACGCCTCACGCGTACGCCAGACTCCCGCTCTCCTGGACTTCTTCGCGCTCTCCCGTCGCAACTCGGCAGCAGACATAGCCCGCTACGGGAGTCGCGCCGCCAGCGACCGGCGCCAGGCCCGGATCGTCACTGCTGCCTGGTGGGCCGCAGCACGGTGGCTTACCACGCACCCGCACCCCGTCCTCGCGCTTTTGCTGGCCGACCGGCCCGGCTCACTGGCCCGCCAGGCCCACGCCCTCGTGCTGGCAGCCACCGCGAACGAGGACGCCGCAGCCACGGAAGCGCGCCGTATGCAGCGCTTCGAGGCCGAAGCCGCCTCTTTGCGCTCCCAGATGCAGCCGCGCCGACGGATCGCCGCCGCCCGTCCCGCCCGCTGAACCCCAGGGCGGGGGTCCGACAGCCGACCACCGGGCCCCCGCCCGCCCACGGAAGGGATTTCCATGCCCGCCACGACCGGCGTCCCGCGCCGCGAACTCAGCGCCGACGAGGTCACCGTGACCACCGACAAGGGCGGCCGCCCCGTCGTGTTGCTGCCCGACGACATCATCGCCGCCCTCAACACCTCGTCCCGTACGGACGTCAGGGACTACGGGATCGAAGGCTCCGAGTCCCGCCACTATGCCGCCGATTCCTGGGAGGCCCGCACCGTCCAGACGATCTACAGCGCCGTCACGGCCAGCCCCGACGTCGAGGAGTGCGACAAGCGCGGCATCAAGTGCGGCTACTTCTACGGCGCCGTGGTCGCCCACCGCCACTGGAACCGCGAGGCCCGCTGGTGGGCCGACTACGCCGGGCAGCGGCACGAGATGCCGCGCACAGGCCTGATCACCCAGCTGCGCTATCCCGGCCACCCCGAGCACATGAGCGTCTACTTCGGCAGCTCCTGAGCCCGCTGGGGCAGCCCGCCCACCTGCGCGCTGCCCCAGCCCGGGCACTGCCACCACCCCCTTCCCCTGCCGCCCGGCCGCGCGCCGGCCGATGACGCCAGATCGCGCCGCCCCGCCCAGAAGGAGACCCGTGTTCCTCGTCGTCCCTGATCCCGCCCACGGCCTTGTCGCCGCCCCCGAGTCCGAGACAGACCCCGACCCCTTGACCCAGCAGGCCCTCACCGCGGAGGGCTTTACCTGGCACAGCGGCATCGAGGCCTATACCCGGACGCCCAGCAGCCGCGCAGCCGTCGACCGCACCGCACACATCCTCCGGGACCTGGGCCACTACGTGTTCGCGTCATGGACACCCCTCCCCAGAAATTGACCGGCCCCCCTGCCCCAGCTTGCCGGACACCCGTTGCCATCTGCGGCAGGCCAACACGGCACCGACCAGGAAAGAGCAGCCTCCATGACGGCTTCGCCCACCCCGCCCCTGCCCAACCGCCGCCAAACCCACGGCTTTCTCGTCACCCTCTCGCTGCCGCCGACCGTCCCCGCCACCCGCTTGCAAGAGTGCGATGTCTTCACTCTCCCCGAGCAGCAGGACCACCCGCTCACCGTCGCCGACGTGCGCCAACACCCGGACTTCACCGCCCGCCTGCTGATCGAACTGCGTGGCACGCTCCAGCCGCTCACCCTCAGGACCAGCGAACCGGTCCAGCCCCTCTCCATGCCCCGCCAGGTCACGCTCTCCTGCCAGCTGTGCCAGGCCACGACAACAACCGCCCTCGATCTCGTCGCCCATGGCGAACCGCAGACCTGGGTGTGCTCCCTGCACTGACACCCCGCTGCCAGGGCGTCCACCCTTCCAGATCAACGGTTTGACACCGCGCCGCGAGCGCGTAGAATTATCACTGTCGATTCGGGCGGCAACCCGAACTCGGCACAACCCACCAAGTGATCAAGGAGTAATCCTCACGTGAGCACCACACCCCAGGTGACCGCAGCCCTGCTGCGCACCGATCAGATCCACGCCAACCCGCGCAACGTCCGCCACAGCCTCAATTTGGACGACGAATTCCTCACCTCCATCGCGGAGAACGGCGTCCTGGTCCCCGTCGTGGTCGTGCAGCTGAACGCCGACACCCCGGACGCAGAGCCCGTCTATGAGCTCAAGATGGGACACCGCCGGCATGCGGGCGCCCGGTCGGGCGAGATCGAGTCCATCCCCGCGCACATCCTGGACCCCTCGCTGCGCGAGGCAGGCCAGGACTACATCGAGCAGCTGATCGAGAACGATGCCGCATTCCGCCGCGCCCTCAGCCCGCTGGAACAGGCCGACGCCCTGTTCGGCGCGCTGGAGGAGGGAGCGAGCATCGCTACCGTCGCCCGCCGCACCGGCCGCAGCAAGGAACAGGTCACCCGGGCCGCCGAGGCCGCCAAGATGCTGGGCGCGGGCACCCGCACCGTGCTGGAGGCCAGCGACGCCTACGACCTCGATCTGGAAGTCCTCGCAGCGCTCGGCGAGTTCGACGACGACCCCGACGCCGTCGCCCGCCTGATCGAGGCCCACCAGAACGGCACCTTCCCCTACCAGCTCAGCCAGCAGCGCACCGAACGCGCCGAACGGATGGCGCGCGAGACCCGACGCGCCGAACTCAAGCGCGACGGCATCCGGCTGTGGGAGGACGCCAGCAACCTCCCGCCGCGCGCGCAGTGGCTTGAGGACCTGGTCGACGCCGATGGTGAGGATCTGGACGAGGCCGACCACGTCCGCTGCCCCGGACACGCCGTGGTGTGGGACGACACCGGCAGCGCCGACCCGGCCGCCGTCGCCGCCCTGTGCCTCAACCCCGCCGCCTACAGCCACTACACCTCCGGCACCGAACCCGCCGCCCAGACCACGCCCGCCGCAGCGCGCGCCACCAGCGACGAGGACAGCGCGGACGAGGACGAGACGGAGGAGCCGGAGGCGGACGAGGAGGACGAGGAGGCCAAGCGCGCGGCCGCCAAGGCCGCCGAGCGGGCCCGTGCCGAAGCCGAGGCCAAGGCGGCCGCCGAAACCGAGCAGCGCAGGCGCGAGCACCATCTCAAGCTCGCCGGTAACAAGGCCTACCGGGCCGCCATCGACGCCCGCCGCGCCTTCCTGCGCCAGCTGATCACCCGGAAGAGCGCGCCCAAGCCGCTCGCCGCATGGGTGACCCAGACCCTGTTGTCCTGCCCCAAGCCCGTGCAGTCCTGGACCGGCGACACCAGCCGGTCGGCGATCCTGGCCGATCTGCTCGCCCTCAGCGCCGAGGAAGGCAAGGCAGCCAGCGCCGAGGACCGGGCCACGTGGATCGGCAGCAGCGCCACGCCCACCCGTCTGCTCTTCGTCAACTTCGCGATCATCGCCGCCAGTTACGAAAAGCGGATCGAGCGGGCGAGCACGTGGCGCCAGGACCAGCCCGAGTGGGACTCCGAGGAGATCCGGGCCGACGCACGCGTGTACCTGAAGTTCCTCGCCGAACTCGGCCACCAGCTCTCCCCCGTCGAGCGCAACGTCATCGACGACACGCCGTTCGAGATCGAGGAGGAGCCCGCCGCGACGCCCCTCGACCACGCCGACGGCGTCGAGGCCGACCAGTCCGCCGACACCCAGGACTGAGCAACCCAGCCGGGGCGCCCGAGCGGGCGCCCCGGCCCCTCCTCTGCCGTCCGGCCGCTCGCCACGGCGACGGCCGTGGCGGCGCCAGGCTCGCGCTGCCGGCGCCTGCCCGCAGCCCGCGTCCCCCTCGTCTTCCGCCGCGCGCCCGGCGCGCTGCGGCGCCCTGCCCGAAAGAGGAACCGCCGTGTACGACGACCTGTCCCTGATCCCCGCCGATCTGCTGAGTCTGGTCCGCGCGACCGCCGCCGAACTCGGCGGCGAGTGGACGGTCCAGGCCATCCTGAGCAGCCCTCTCGTGGTCCACCCCACCGGCATGCGCGTCCTGGTCCACCAGGCGGCCGGTCACGTGCAGCTCACCGCCCGCATCAGCGTCAGCACCGATCCACGCACGCCGCTGGAGAAGGTCACCGCGCGCGTCGCTCTTGCGGGGCACTCCACCCCGGCCCGCCGCGTGGCCGACGCGATCCGCACCCGCTTCCTGCCCCGCTTCGGCTGCATGAACGCCGTCGCAGCTCTGCGCGTGCTCGCCCTGCCGCTACGCAGTGCTGGTATCCCCGCCATCGCCCACGGCACCACCGAACGCACCGTCGTCGAGTACCGGCGCGGGGACGTCAAGAGCACCACCGTCGCCTTCCACCCCGAGGAGCGGCGACCGCTCCAGGTGGTGATCCGCTGCACGCGTGAAGGCCACACCCGCGTGGATGTCACCATCCCGCACCTGAGCCTGACGGACGCCGTCCGGATCACCGCCTCGGTGCTCCCCCGCGTCTGCACACCAGTCCCGGTACCCGGCCACCTTCCCGCCGAGGTACATGAACTCGCCGCCCGGCTGCCCGGGCTGACGGCCCGCCACGTCGTCAGCGACGTGCCACGGCTCACCGACCTGACCGACCTCAGCGGCCACCTCAACGTGCGGCACTTCCTGTCCGTCAAGGACACCGGCACCCGCTCATGGGCCGCCGTCGGACTGCACGACGCACCGATCTCCACCGCCTACGCCCTGCTGTCCACGTACGCCGCGAGCTGACCCGCACATGCCCCGGCCGCACCCCGCCGGGGCCCTCTTCGCCCCCCTGGCCCCTGGCCATCACACGCACCGAACGGAGCACCGTCCGTGAACACCCCCACAGACCAGCGGCTGAATGAGCGCGCCGCCCGGGTCGCCCTGGCCACTCACACCACCCCCGCCGAAGTCGGCGCCCACCTGCCCGGATTCGACGCCGCCGCCTGGTCCCAGCTCACCGGCAACGGCCGTCTGCGTCACTTCCATCCCATCCCCGCGCTCAAGGCCGCCCAGGAGAGCGCCCGATTCGTCATCCCCGGTGACGAGGACTGGCCCGAAGGACTTCACGATCTCGGCCCCACCTGCCCGTTCGGTGTGTGGGTGAGGGGCACCGTCCCGCTGCGGCCGCTCCTGGAACGCACCGTCGCCCTCGTCGGCAGCCGGGCCGCCACTCCAGCAGCCGTCCCGGGAGGCCCAAGCCTGCGGCTACGACGTGAGCGCCGCCGGCGGCACCGTCCTCGCCTCCCTCGCCTTCGGCGTCGAATCCGCCGCCCACCGCGGCGCCGGGATCGACAGCGGGCGCCTGGCCGTCATTCCGCGCGGACTGGACAGGTGTTTCCCCCGCGCGCAGGAGGCGCTGATGCGCAACATCCTCACAGGCCCGGGCCGGGGAGCCGTCATCAGCCTGTACGCGCCGGGCACCGAGCCCACCGCCCTCACCCTCGCAGCCAGCGCGGACGTCACGGCCGCTCTGGCCCGCGCGGTCGTTCTGGTCGAGGGCATACACCGCTCCGCGAGCATGCAGGCCGCCGAAGCCGCCCAACGCATGCAGCGCCCCCTGTTCGCCCTGCTCCCCCGCGACGACGACGGGTACAGCAGCGGCAACGCCCGCCTGATCGTCACCGGACGGGCGAAGCCCTGCCAGGACGCCCGCGCAGCGATCGCCGCTCTGGAGGAAACGCCGCACGCCGCCGCCGAGCTGGTGACGGCCCTGCGCGCCCAGCAGATGACGGCCTGGCCCGACGCCTCCCCTCTCGCCCAGTGGATCACCGTTCAGGCCGCCTCCGACCGGCGACTGCGTATCACCGCAGGCCACCCGAACACACAGCGGACCAACTACCCGGCCGCCGAGCACTCCGGCTGGCACGCCGCCGAGCTCGCACCGGACGGCATCAGCAAGACGGTCTACCGCTCCGCCTCCACCGACCTCACCGCCGACACCGCAGCCCTGGTCTCGGTCGTACGGCAATGGGCCGCTCAGACCTGACCCGCAACCGGGCCCGGGCCCACTCGGGCCCGGGCCGCCGGCGAACCGACCGGGGCCCCACACGGCCAAGGTCGACGCCTTGCTTCTCATCCCACGGAAAGGACCACGTCCATGCCGATCTACCTGCGTGAACCCGAACCTGCCCCCGGCGGACCCGACGGAAAGGGGTGGAACCGGCTGAGTCTCAACGCGCACGGGGGCACCGGCCCCCAGTGCGCCCTGCGGCCACGGCGCTGGGGCGCGCTGCTGGAATCCCAGGACACCCGCCGCGCCCGCTGGGGCGGGTTCGGCCGCTGCATCAACCGCGGACAGTGCGACGGCTGCCCCGTGCTCCAGGCCTGGCGCGGGCAGTGCACCGTCGTACCGTTCAACGCGCCACGTGCCCTGGTGCGCGTAGAGCCCCTCTTCGCGCCGGACACATTGGTCACCGGTCCCTCCGGCTACCTCCTGTGGGTCACCACCGGCCCGGAAGACCGCGACTTCCGCAACCGTCAGCCGTGGACCTGGGAGGACGCCGCACGCATCCGGGGCTGGGAACTGGGCAGCGCGTACCACGACGAGCACGGCGAGGGCTTCTGGCTGGAGCGCACAACGCGTGTTCCGGCCCAGGGCTGCGTCATCACAACCCGCGCCCGAGAATCCTTCACCCGGCACGCCTTCCGGACGGCCCGCTGCCGGGTCGCCCTCCTGCACTGCCCCGGCGAGTGCCGCCACGATGACGACCTCCTGAACGCGATCTCACACGCATGTCCCGGACCGGACGGCGCCAACGAGGAGCAGGTTGCAGTCCGTTGGACGCAGGCGGAACACGTGACACTGCCGCCTTCCGAGCACGTCCGCTTCTGCGTCGAAGTCCGCCCCATGAGCCTGAAGATCACCGCCATCGGCGGCGTCAACGTTGCACACACCCGCCTGACGCTGTCCGGGTCCGGCTGGAGTCCGGAGCGCGCGAGCAGCCGGCGACGCACTCCGCACCCACCTCTCCCCGCCCCGCCCCCTGACCACCGCACTGAAACGGATCAGACCGATGACCTCACGCATCGACCGGATCGCCACCGAAGTAACCGGCCGAGTCTTTCGCCGCCTTCACCTGGCCGACGGCCACTGGATCTCCATCAACACCGGCCCGGCCGCGACCGAGTTCGACGAAGTGTTCCTCTTCCCCGGCCTGGACGCACCCACCGACGAAGCCTGGGAGGACGAGGACAGCTGGGAGGAATTCCTCACCGGCGGCGAACTCGGCCGGGGCCGCCTGTTCCTCGGCGTCCCTGCGGACGCCGTACGCCAGCTCATCACGGACCACGGCGGCGAGCATGCCCACCAGGACAGCGACTGACCCGGCGATGCCACCCGACTCAAACGCCCGGACCGGTCCGTGCGCTTACCGCAACGGTGCAGGTCAGCGCAGCAGACCCGGTTGCCCCAAACCCCGTTAAGGCGTATAATTATCAATGTCGATCGGACGGCAATCCGGCGACAACACCCACCACTTGGAGGACCCGTGCGCCCACCGCACAGCACAGCAAGGAACCAACCGGCCCCTCTCACCGAGCAGCGGACACTGTTCACCATCACGTCCTTCGACGCCCAGGGAAACCGGCTCTACAGCACCCTCCCCCTCGACAGCGCCGCCACGGCCGCCCGCTGGCACGATGACCTCGCCGACAAACCGGCGACGCAGCGGATCACCATCACCGCGAACACCATCGAGCGCACCAAGCGCGTGATCGCCGTCGAGGAGCTTCCCGGCCGCGGCGAGCCAACGCCCCAGCCCGCACTTCCCAAGCACGCGCACACGGTCCTGCGCTACTACCGCTTCAGCTCGGGCCCGCCGGTGCTGCGCACCGGCGACGAGGCTCGCGCCTGGCTCAAGCGGACCACCGAACAACAGCAGCACCCCACCCCGCACACCGTGCGCGTGGACCTGAACCAACTACGGCTGTTCGACGTCACGTTGACCGAACACGCTCGGCTGCTCACCTTCGCCGAGCTCAACGCTCTCATCTGAGCCAGCCGATCGTGCGGCAGGGCGCGGCAACGCCCTGCCGCAACCGCCAGCCCACCACGACCTCCGGAAGGATCTCCCGCACGTGAGCACCACCGATCCCACCAATCCCCCCGCTTCACCGCGCCACAGGCTCGGCGAGCCCGACGCCGAATGCCGCTACCCCGTCCTGATCGCGGACGACCAGTGCCTCGGCCACATCTTCCGCTGGCATGGCGCATGGTTCGCCATCGCCGCAGGCGGCAGCTCCGAGGTCGCATCGGAGACGGCCGCCTCGGCCGCGACGGCGCACCCCAGCACCTGGTCGACGAGTTCGAGGCGGGCCGTATCTCGCCGTTGCCCCCGGCCGAGTGCTCCCTGACGGCTACGGAGCCGGACGGACCGCCGCCGCTTCTACACCCGCGCATGCCAGCGACGGACAGCAACATCAAACGTGCACAGGAAGTGCTGGCCAAGCTCGCCGAGTACCGCTGGACGCCGCTCGGCGGTTACCCCGGCAGCGACAACCCGTGGCTGCTGAAGTGCCAGTTCGACGGCTGGACGGGCGTGAAGTACTGGAGCCACCTGCGCGAGAGGCGCAACCGCCTGCCCAGCCCCTTCCGACACCCCGGCTGCATCAGCGCCGACGAGGTACGCGCCCGCATCCCCGCCTACCAGAAGTAGCCCCACCCGGTGCCGGGCCCGGAAAGGCACTCCCAGCCCGGCACCCCGAAGGCCCAACACGTGCGCCCGGCTCCAGCATGACCGGCGGCGCACAGGCGACAACGTCACGCACCGCTGCGCCGCCGTGCCGTCGACCTGAACGGAGCCCACTGCGCCGGCATCCGAAGCCTGCAGAGCCCCGGCAGGACGGCGGCTCACCCAAGAGCTCTCCCACCCCCACCGCCACCGCCGCGAGGGCGCGGCAACGCCCCGCGGCCGGGCCCACCCACCTCACGAAGGGGCATGCCCTCATGCGTCCCGACTCTCCGCACACCCCGGCGATTCCATCCCGTTGCGCGCAGCGCCCCACTGCGGGAGGCCTCGTCGTTCCATATGTAGCCTTCACCCACAACGGCCATGCGACGTTCGGTGCCCTGGATGCCGAACGCGCCCGCACCGCCTTCACCGAAAAGCTCTGCCAGATCTGCGGCCAGCCCCTCAACGAGCGTGCCTATGTGATCGTCCGCCCCGCAGACGAAATCACCGGCCACTCCCCAGAACCCGCTTTGCACCCGGAGTGCCTTCCCTACACGGCCGCCCACTGCCCCATGCTCAACGGCACCGCCCTCCGCTACCGCGAGCTTCCGGTGCTGGCCACCCACCCGGCGGGACGGGCGTGCACCGACGCCGCGTGTCCCTGCCCCGCCGAGCCCGGCCACAACCACCAGGCCCGCAGTGGACAACTCGCCGAGCAGTACGAGGCATGGATGATCACCGCCTGCGACTACCGGCTTGTCTTCCACGACGAGCGGCCGCAGGCCCCCGTCGGCATCAGCCTCGCCGTGCCGATCCTGCGCAAGCGGCTCCTGCGCAAAGCCGCCCTGCCGCCCGAGGCGCAGCGATACCTCCAGCTCCTGCAGGGCCTCGGCCTGTAACGCACGTCCGCCACAGGTGGTGGGAGCGCGGCAACGCTCCCACCACCCTCTCCCACCAAGGACCAGCCCATGCAGCCAGCAGACACAGCCCGCCCGCGCCGCCGTCCGGACGGCGGCGCGCACATCACCGCCGAGCGGCACGTCGTGCAGTTCAGCGCCGGGATCGGCTCATTCGCCGCCGCCGTGCGCATCGCCGAGCGGTACGGCACCGACCGCCTCACCCTCCTGATCGCCGACACCGGCATCGAAGACGAGGACCTGTGGCGGTTCGCCAACGACACCAGCCGGCTCCTGGACGTCCCCCTGACCCGGGTCCGCGACGGCCGCACACCCTGGCAGGTCTTCCACGACAAACGGTTCCTCGGCAACGACCGCCTCGCCCCCTGCTCCCTGATCCTCAAGCAGATCCCGTGCCGGGCCTGGATGGCGGAGAACACCGACCCCGCGGACACCCTGGTGTACGTCGGAATCGAGAACACGGCTCGCGACCGCGCCCGGATCCCTGCCATCGCCCGCAACTGGAAGCCCTGGCAGACACGGTTCCCGCTGTGCAGCCGGCGGCAGCCGACTCTCACGAAAGATCAGCTGCTCAGCGAGGCCCGGGCCTTGGGCGTCGAGCCACCGCGGCTGTACGCACTGGGATTCCCCCACAACAACTGTGGAGGCCGGTGTGTACGGGCCGGACAGCGCCAATGGCTGCACCTGCTCAAGGTCATGCCCGATCGCTACGCCGAGGCGGAAGCCGAGGAGGACAAGCTGCGCGCCCAGCTGGGCAACGTCAGCATCCTGCGCGACCGGCGGGGCGGCACGGCCCGGCCGCTGACGCTGCGAGAACTGCGCACGCGAGCACAGAAACGGACGCCAGCGTGATGAACAGCCACGATCAGCGGGGCACCGAACCCGCCAGCAGCAAACCGACCGTCAACGCCGTCGGCGTCAACGCAACGGACCGGCTGGGCGAGCAGCTTCCGTCCGGCCTGACCACGGACGCCTGATCCTCACCGCCACGGTGTCCCCGAGCGGCAACTCCAGGACACCGCCCCGACCCACCGCCCAGCACCAAGGAGTGTTGTCCTATGCAGCTCGACCCGCGCCGCGGCCCCCTCTGCGTGGTCCAGGCGACGATCACCACCCCCTCGGGAGGTGTCGAGTTCGCTTCCCTGTCCATGCCCACCGCCCCGTTCGGCACCCTCGCCTGGCAGCTGCCGAATCTTGTTTCCTACCTGCACGCCAGCTGCGACCGCCGGGAACCACCCACCGCGTCCTCGTTCATCGCCTACATGCGCAGCCGCACCACCCTGCCCTCGCCCACAGTCGACTACCCGTACGCCGCCCTCCACGACGACCGGGTCGCCTGCCTGATGAGCCTGGTGCTGGCTCCCGGGCGGGAGACCGCCTGGCCGCAGGCCTCGCTCGCCCTCGTCCAACAGGAGAGCCGGCCCACGCGCTGCAGCTGGAGCAGCCTCGAGCACGAACGCGGAACGCTCGCCGTGCTGCGCCGCGCCGTGCGGGAAGTGGAGGCCGAGCAACTGCGTCTGGCTGACCTTGTCCGTAAAGGCAGCCACCCGGCCGCGCAGGAACAGCACCGCCTCGCCGAGCGGGTCACCGAGTGGAGCCGCGGCATCTACGCCATGGCCCGAGGCGCCCACACCGCCGCACGCGCCGCCGCTGCCCGCCGGGCACTGCGCAGCACCTGAGCCACAGTCGGCCCCTGCCGGACGAACCGTTCTGCGGGGGCCAGATTGACACCACTCCCCGGAGAGCGCATTATTATCAACGTCGCTTTGGTGCCGGCGCGCAAATGGCCGGCGGGAATCACCTCACGGTGTCGGCCCAGGGCGGCAACCCCGACCGAACGTCCCACCGGCCATCAAGTACTCCAACCCACCAGGAAGGAGTACCCCCAGCATACGGGCAGCCCGCGGAATCTCGCGCCGCTGACTGCCCGCGACGCCCCGGAGGCATCTCATGGCACGTGCTCCCGAACCCAAGACCATCGAGGTCAACGGCCGCACCTACGCCAACCGCGCCTGGATCGCCGCGGAGACCGGCGCAAGCATGCCCACCGTCCGCTCGTGGTACGCCAAGCGCGCAGAACAGCCCGAAGACGTTCAGCCGGCCGAGTCCCGCTTCCCGGAGAAGGGCCCGCGCATCGACCGCGAGGACTACTTCGACCTCGAGCAGGTCCGCGCCTTCCACCACTGGTTGAAGCAGTCCAAGCAGGAGAAGGTGCTGCCCACCGATCCGGCACTGTACGAGGGCGACCCGGACGAGCTGGTCTCCATCAACGATGCCGCCGCCTACTTCCACTTCAAGAGCCCGTCCGCGATCCGCAAGTACCTCAAAGACAATCCCGGCTACTTCGCCCCCGTGGCCGGTCAGGTTGAAGGACCTTCCGGACGGCTCATCCCCGCATTCCGCCGCGTCGACCTCCAGGACTTCGACCGCCGCCGCAACGGAGACAACACCGGCCGCGCCGGCGCCCCCGGCGGCCCCCGCCCCGACCGCGCCACGCGATCCCCCGACGTCCAGCAGCGCATCGACACCGCAGCCGCCTACCTCAGCAAGATCGGCGGCCACCGCCGCGGCGCCGCCGCCGAGCTCGCCAAGATCCACGGCGAACCCACCTGGAAATGGGAACGCGCCGTCAAAGCAGCTCGAGAGGAAGCCGTCGGCGGTGCATAGCTACTTTCTCAACAACTGCGGCGGGACGGCCAGCCGCACTTCATCTGTTGGCACCAGGATGTGCTGCGGCGTGCTCAACCTTGCGCCCGGCGGTCAGTAGGCCGGCCACCAGCGCAGACGGCGGTGGACGAGCCGATGCAGCATGCGCCGCAGTTCTGCCCAGACGGCTCGCGATTCGTATCCGAACATGGCCTGCCCCCGTCGCTGCGGCCGGGCTCCTGGCCCTCAGGAGCGCCGACCCACCAGCGGGGGCAGGAGGTTGTCCCCCGGCCAGAAGGGCTGTTCGGTCACAATGCCGGTGAGGAACATGCCGACTTCGTCCAGGACCGCTGCGCGCTCCGAAGACCCGTAGACAACGAAGTCGTCGGACGTGGCGTCATAGGCGCGGACGTGGCTGTGGGGACTTGTGCAGACGAGGGCGCGCGCGATCTCGGGCAGGCCGAGGCTGAGGGCATCGCAGTCCCCGTCGCGCACCAGCTGCAGCAGGTCGGTGGTGACGCTCTCCCAGTCGCCGATACTCGGCCAGTCAGCGCCGCCGTTCAGTTCGTGGGTGAGGGTGGCCAGCGGGATGATCTCGCCCGGCTGCCTTCCCTGGGTGAGGAGGTCGTGGATGCGGGCGCCGTCGGGCTGGCGCACCTGCGGGTGGAGCAGCGAGTCGGCAACCACCACCGTGGTGTTGATCTCCTGCGTTCCGGGGCCGGGGTAGTACGGCTCGTGCGCGAAGAGGAGATAGACATCCGGGGTGCGGTCGGCCGGGCCGGATTCGGGCTGGGGCATGAGCAGGGTTCCCTTCCGAGGTGATGGGGCGGCCATGGGACGAGGTGACGCCGGCCGCACGCTTGGTGAATGCCGGTCGAGGGGCGCGAGGTCGCGGGTCTGGACGTCGTCGGCGGTGGCGTCCTCGTGGGCGGTCCGCTGGATGATCTGGGCGACCTGGTGGGCGAGTTGCAGCATCAGCCGTTCGCGGGCGACGAGGGCGTCTGAGACCGCGCGTGTGTCCCGGGCCTGGAGCAGTCTGGCGGCGTCCCACAGCAGGTTGTGGCCGATCTCGGCCGAGCGGCGCAGTTCATAGCGGTCACTGCCGGCGGCGGCCTGGACGAGTGAGTTGTGCAGGCTCGCGAGGTGCTGCAGGTAGCGGCAGGCATCGGCGCCTTCGACCGTGTGGACGTGTTCGCGGGCCCGGCTGTCCAGCCGACCGGGCAGGTGTTCGGCGAGCAGCGGGGCGAGGAGCATCGCCGGCAGGGCGACGTCGAGGGGGACTCCGTGGTGGAGGGCGACCAGCCCGGCGATCAGACTGACGAGCACAACGGCCACGGCGCCGAGCCGCAGCGATCCGGGAACGGTGTCCACGGGGATGCGCCGGGCGGGGCGCCTGGCCAGCCACCGCAGCGCAAGGCGCTGCCTACGCGTCGCGCCGGGGACGAGCACCGCGATCCGGTGGGGGATCTCGGGCGGGCTGCCGTCACCGGAGACGGTCCAGGCGAGCCAGCCCCAGGAGGTGCGCTCGTAAACAAGCACCAACTCGCAGGCGGCCGAGCAGGTGTGGCCTGGGACGTTGCCGGTGCGCAGGGCGCGGGAGCGCTCCCTTTCCCACCGGCTCGGATCGCGGGTGAAGGGGCACTCGTGGTGCCCGGCCGCTGCCGGGCGTGGTGTGCGGGGCGTGGCCGTCACGGGCTGAGTCCTTCCAGTTGGGCGGTGAAGGCGGAGGCGCACGTGGTGCAGCGGCCGTCGCCGTCGGGGTTGGCGCGCCAGGGTGTGGGGCCGGGGCAGGTGCGGCACAGTGGCAAGCCGAGGCAGGCCGGGCAGAGGTCCTCGCCGGGGGCGGTTGCGGGCTGGCCGCAGCCGGCGCATTCGGCAAGGGCCCGGCAGGTCAGGGCCTCGCTCACCGTGCGCGCGGCGGCGGGGCCGGTCATCGGCTGCGGCGCCGGGTCGTCCCACACGGGTGCGTCGTGGTGGTTGGCCCCGAGGGTGGGCGGCGAGTAGGCCTGGGCGGCACGCAGGCGGGCCGCGATGATCGCGCCGACCGTGGTCCGCACCGGATACGGCAGGGGCCGGGCAACGAGGTGGGCGAGGGTGACCTGCCAGCCGTCGCGGTGCGTGCTGACGTACCCGAAGATCCCCTTCGCTTTGTAGGACAGCCGCGAGTCGCGGAACAGGCCGTTGGCGATCTGGGTGAACTCATTGGCCGCCATCACGCCCCGGCGGACCCCTGCCCCGAAGCGGCTCACCGCCGTGCCCCCGCAGCGGAGCGCGCGCGGCGGCCAGGGCAGCACACCGGGCCCGCCGCGGTGGGGCGGTCGGCGGGCTCGGATGCGCGGGCGTGCGTGTGATCCATGCAGTCAGCTCACCCGCCGACCCCGACCAGGCTGACGGCCACGAGCCCCGACCATCGGTCACGATCCGGCAACGGCGCCCTCTAGCTGCGTGGTCGGGCTCGTGGTCTGGGCCGACCACGGCGCCTTCCACCCGGGCTCTCGGTGATTGCGCAGCCGACTGCGCAGCCCCGGACGGGCGTTGCGCGATCGGGCTGCGCAACCGGCCCGGGGATTCTGCGCAGTCGAGTTGTGCCAGGGCGCTGCGCAGTCCCCCCGATACTCCTGATCTTCTCTTGCGCAGGTCCGTCTGCGCACTGCGCAGGGACCTGTCGCAGCCCTGCCGGCTTCCGATGGCCTATCGCCGGCTCCCAGCTGACCCGTGGTCGGGGTCATGGTCTGGGCAGACCATGACCCCGACCACGGACTTCGTGTCCCCATCGTGACCGTGGTCGGGGGTTCATGGTCCGTGGTCAGGTCGGGGTCGCCGGGTTTCCTCAAGGTCAGCAACACCAGCAACGCCCGTTCTGACCTGGGAGTTGACCATGTCCCCTGGCACGATGGCCTCAGCCAGCGAGGCCTCTGCTCCGATGGCGGCCGGCGCCCGGCTGGAGGCGATGCGCCGCCGCGTACGCCTCTCACGCGTAGCAGTCTGGACCGTCATCGCGGCCGGCCCCATCGCCCTGGCCGTCGCCATCGCCTCCACCCCGACCACGGTCCAGGCGGCCACCCCGGCCAAGCCCACCGCCGTGCGCACCACGACGGCCGCCACCGACCCGAGCGGCTACGCGCAAGTGTTCGTCAGCGCGTGGCTGCGCAGCGACGCCAACGACGAGACGACTGCGCAGGCGCGCCTTGCGCACTCGATGGCGCCGGACGTCGAACTACCCAGCCCGGCCACCGATGCGCAATCGGCGCCCCCATCGGTGACGGCGGTGCGCAGTGCGCAGCACGCAGGCGGCGCGTGGACGGTGACGGTGGCTGCGCAATACCCAGGCGGACCGGTGCACTACTACGCCGTGCCGGTGGCCTCCGACCGCACGGGCTCCTCGTTCACGGTGACCGGTTCGCCCGGCGTGGTGGCCGGCCCGGCCCGCGCCTCGGTAGCGAAGTCGCCGTACGCCGTGACCGTCCCGGAGGGTGATCTGTCGTCCGCGGTCGGAGAGTTCCTCACCGCCTACCTGACCGGTACCGGCGACGTGAGCCGCTACCTCGCGCCCGGCGTGCACCTCACCGCCGTCTCCCCCGCCCCCTACACCGCGGTCGCCGTCCAGCAGGTGTCCGCCATCGAGGAGGCAGCAGCCGCCGAGAAGGTCCCGGCGGACGGCACGAAAGTGCGGGTCGTCGCCTCGGTGGAGGCCCGAGATGCGACCGGCCGGTGGCCGCTGGCATACGAGCTCACGCTCAAGGCCCGCTCCGGCCGGTGGGAAGTTGCCGCCCTTCAGTCCGGCACGCCCCAGGACGGGGGCGGCCGATGAACACCATGCACCACCTGATGCTCGCCGGGCAGCTGGACGATCTCGGCAACTCCTGGATCAACATGTTCAAACAGTGGGCGACGAAAGGCCTGCAGGCCGGTCTGATCTGCCTCGTCGTCGTCATCATGATCCAGAAGTTCTCACTCAAGGCGGGGATCGGTGCCCTGCTCCTCATGGTGATCGCGCTGGGTCTGTACAACTCGCGCAACGACCTGGCGAACATGTTCACCGACGAGGTGAAGAACCCGTCCAAGGGCGCGCCCGCCGCTCCCGGGATCGTCCGGTCTGAACTCCCGGCCTCGCGCGACCACTCGCCGGGCGGCGGGGGCCGACTGTGAGCGCGACCGCCGCGGCACAGGTGAGCCGCTTCTACACCGCCGCCCGCCGCCACCCCTGGGTGCTGGGCAAGGTCGCCGACTGGAAGATCCCGCTCGGCCCCTACACGCCCGCACAGATCGCCCTCGCCGTCGGCGGCGGCTTCCTCCTGGTCAAGACGATCAGCTGGTGGTCGTGGATGGGGCCGGTCCCCATCGTCGGGTGGGGCCTGGTCATCTGGATGGTGCGCCGTCCCAAGGTCCGGGGCCGTGCCCCGATGCAGACCGCGTTGGGCTGGGTGCTGCTTCTCTGGCAGCCCCGCGGGGGGCGGATCGGCGGACGGGCCGCCCGCGACCGCGCTCCGCACCCGCTGCTCGGCGGCTTCACCATCGAGGCCGCGCCCGCTCCCCATTCCGCTGTGCACGCCGCACCCGCCCGTGCGGTTCAACGGCGTTCATCCCGGGCGCCGCACCCGAGCCCGGCCGCAGGCCGCTCGTCCGCACCCCGCCGCACACAGCCAGCTGCTCCCGCGATGACCGCAGGGCCGGTGTCGGGCGTGCAGCAGCTGCTCGCGCTCGCCCAGCAGGGGGGTGCACAGTGAGGGTTCCGATCCGTCACATCGCCGGGCATCTGGTGTGGTCGACGCAGGGCAGCGTGTGGGCCGTCTACCGCCTGCACCCGGGCCCGGACGATCAGGGTCGCGGTGAGGAGACCGTCCAGGGCACCTACGTGCCCGCAGCGGTCCGCGACGAACAGCTCGCCAAAATCACACACTTGGTGCGCTCCCTGTCTGGGGCGCCGCGGTTGTTCGGCCTTTGCGCGCAGGTCGACCCCGGTGAGATCGCCCTGCGCATGATCGAGGGCATCGAGCCGGCCGAGCAGGCACCCGGTGCGGGCCGGCACCCGTGGGTGGAGAACGTCGAGGCCGCCCTCGGGCTGCTGGACGACCAGGAGATGCACCGCCGCACCCTGTGGCTGGCCGTGCCCCTACACACCCCGGCCGGCGGCCTGCAGGTCTCCGCGCAACTCGGCGCGGCCTGGGCCGAACTCGCGCCGATGCTGGGCATGCGGCCGGCGCCGGTGGCCCGGCGCGAGGTGAATGCGTATCGCGAGCAGGCCTCGCGGGTTCAGGCTGCGCTCACCGGCGGCATCGCCTTCCGGCCGGCCCGCCCGGCGGAGATCGTGTGGATGATCCAGCACGCCCTGCACCGTGGCCTTGCCGAGCCGCTGCTGGCGGAGGCCGAGACCAGCCAGCTGTACGGCGGGCAGCTCCGGGACGGTGTGCTGCGCTCCCCCAGCTACGCCGACCTCGGCCAAGTGCGCCTGCAGGAAGGTGGCATCGACCCGGAGCTCGACGACGTCGACGAGCTCAAGAGCGCAGGCCGGATCACCCGGTCGGGCCGCACAGCCTGGTGGCGGGTGAACACCGGCTCGCCGCTGGGACGGCGCTGGCTGCAGGTCGAGTCCGACCACGGGGTGGGCTACCAGGCGCAGTTGGCGCTGGCCGAGTGCCCGCCCGCCGTCAGCCAGGATGCCGCTGATCTGTTCGCCCAGCTGGAAATGCTCGAATTTCCCGTCGACTACACCGTCGACCTAACGCTGGTGCCGGCGGAGAAGGCCCGCGACCAGGTGCGGCGCAAGAAGAACGAACTCATCGACCAGGCCGACCAGTACGACGCCCGCCCCACCGGCATGCCCGCCTCCCTGACCGAGGCCGCCCGCGACCTGGGCGAACTCGATGCCCGTCTCTCCCGCACCAGCGTGGAGGTCGAGGTGCAGTCGGTGACCGTGCTGACGGTGTGGGGGCCGACCGCCGCCGTCTGCGACGCCCGGGCCCGCGCCCTGGCCGCCCTGCTCGCCGGCGCCGACTACCGGGCCGTCCGGCCGGCCGGCCTCCAGGAGGCCCTGTTCACCCTGGGCCTGCCCGGCACCGTACGGCCGGGCATCGTGCGGGAGTTCACCCAGCACCAGGTCTCCGAAGACTGGGCGCTGGGTGGGGCCTTCACCGCTGCGGAGGTCGGCGACCCCAATGGGATGTTCCTGGGCATCGACCTGAACTGCGGCACCACCCGCCCCGTCATGATCAACGTGGCGGACGCGCCTAAGGTCGACGCCTCCGCGTCGATGGGCATCGTCGGGGACCTCGGCGCGGGCAAGAGCGTGCTGCAGAAGCTGATCGCGGAGGCGGTGTGGGCGCGCGGCGGCTGCGTGATCTGCATCGACCGCACCCCGGTCCGCGAGTGGGCGACCTTCGCGCGCACCGCCGCCAGGGGGCGTGTCCAGATCATCGACGCCGCGCAGGCCGAGGTGTCCATCGACCCCTTGAGGATGTTCGACGGGCCGGAGGGGCGGCACTATGCGCTGTCCTACCTGACCCTGCAGCTCGGTATCGGCCCGATGAGCACCAGCGGCGAGGTCCTCCACCATGCCGTCGAGCAGGCCGCCCTCAGCGACGCCCCGTCCATGCACCGTGTCCTTGCCGTCCTCGAGGAGATGGCCACGCGCGAGGCGGGCAAGCGGCAGGACGCGGCCGCCACCCTCGCCGGCCTCATCCGGGTCGTCGCCACCAACTCCCTGGCCCGGATGGTCTTCGATCCGACGCTGCCGCCGGTCAGGTTGGACGCCTCCAGCACCTCCGACATGATCGTGATCACCACCACGGGTCTGAAGCTGCCCCCGAAGGCCGCGTTTGCCAACCCGGAGGTCCTGCATCAGCAGCCGTTGGAGGCGCTGATCGGCCGGGCGGTGCTCTACCTGATTGCTGCGATTGCCCGGCAGACGGCGTTCGAGGACCCCGCACGGTTCACCGCCGTGGTGCTGGACGAGTTGTACTGGCTGACCTCGTCCGCCGAGGGCACGGCCCTGGTCCACGAGATCCTCCACGACGGCCGCAAGCACGGCGCCGGCCTGATCGCCGGCTCGCACGACGCTGAGGAACTCGGCCCCGACCGCGGCCTGATGGCCTACCGGGCACTCGCCCGCACCGCCGACCGTGAACGCGCCCGCCGGGGCCTGGAGTTCGTCGGCCTCGATCCGGATGACGGTGAGCTGCTCCGGCTGGTGACCACGGGCCTTTCCCCCGTCGGCCAGCGCGGCCGGGAGGGCGAGTTCCTGATCACCTGCCCGCGGCAGAACACCGGCCGCGTCAAGGTCTCCATCCCCCGCATCGAGCGCATCACCACGTCCATCACCACCACGCCGGGACGCCGCACGAGCACGGTCTCCCCCTCTATGCCGGAGCCGCTCGCAGGAGAGGCCGTACAGAACCGTCCGAAGGAAGCCTTCATATGACAACTTCGTCGTGGGACCGCTCGCGGCGCGTCGCCGCCGCCGTGAGTGTCCTCACCGTGATCTCCGTCGTCGTCGCCGCGGTCGTGCTCGCCCTCGGGGTGGGCGTGCCGCAGGCGTGGTGGCCGCACACCGGACAGGCCTTCGCCGCCGACGCCCCACACCAGGATCCCTGTGCCCTGATCGTGGGCCCGGCCAAGGCCTACTGCGAGCGCGGCGCCGCGGCCAAGCCCTCAACCAGCCGGCACGACGTGGCCGGCGGGGTGTGGAGACTGGGGACCGCCGGTGCGGGCGTGGGGGCTCTCGTGGTGTGGCGGCTGCGCGGCAGCACTGGGCAAAGGCGGCGTTGACGTGCTGCGTCCAGACCGCGCGATGCTGCGTTCGGCCGGCTTCGTCGTGCTGCTCACCGGAGTGTTCCTCCTGGTCAACACCCAGGTCGTGTACGCGGCCGGCAGCAACAGCGAGACGTCAGACCTGCTCGCCCCGCTGAACATCTACTCGTCGGAGGGTGTACCGATCGACGGGTACGACCTGAACGCCTCCGGCGGCTCCATCGTCGATTTCAAGGGCCAGGCTCTCGCTTTCGCCCTGTCGGGCCTGTTCACCCTGATCCGGCTGCTGGTCGGGCTGGCCGGTTGGGCGATCGAGGTGGCACTCCGGTTCCCGCTGCTGAAGATCCTCACCCAGCCCGCGCAGAACACCGCCGACGTCTACGGCCACATCATCGTCGACACCCTCGGGATCAAAGGACTGCTGCTGGCCTGGGCGTTCGTCTTCGCCGGTTTCATGATCGTGCGCGGGCGGGTGGGCCGTGGTCTGGGTGAAATCTTCCTCACCCTGCTCATCGGGGCGATCGCCGCCTCCGCCCTCATCCGCCCCGACACCCTGCTCGGCCCTAACGGGCCGCTGGGACAGTCCCAGCAAATCGCCGCCGAGGTCGCCCAGCAGAGCGTCGACTCCTACGACTGGGGCGGGAAGATCGCCAGCAAGAGCCCCTGCGACGGCATGGCCGGCAACGCCGAGATCAAGTGCGAGGAGCTTGAGGCGCAAAAGCCGGTGTCCGCCGCGGATGTCGCACGCCCCCTGCAGGATTCGATCACCAACGCACTGATCGTCAAGCCGTACATGCTCCTGGAGTACGGGCGCATCCTCGACCCCGCCAAGGCCTCCGACCGCAAGGCCTACGCCGTGCACCTGAAATGGATCTCCGGCGGCTACCACGCCTCCAGCGGCGGCAGCGGCAGCGGGGACGCCGACTGCGATGCCCTCGCCAAACCGGCTCAGCGGTACTGCGAAGAGCAGAGTACGCAAAAGGACCCCTGCCGCCTTGTCAAAGGCCCGGCGAAGCAGTGGTGCGAGGGCGATCACAGAGCCCGGGAGACCGGCAGTGCCCTGCCTGATCTGACCTCCGGCAGTTCCCTGCTGGACACCGCAAATCCGGTCCTCAGCCAAGACGACCAGGAGTTCGCTGCGTTCCTGGCCGACATGAAGAACGCCGGCGACGTCGGCAAGGCGTGTGCTGCCTACGCCGAGAAGCCCAGCTGGTGGCGAGTCGGCGGCGCGTTCCTGCTGCTGATCGCCGCCCTGTTCATCTGCGGCATGCTCCTGTCGTCCGCGATCGTGCTGCTGGGCACCCAGGGTGTGTGCGCCGCCGCAGCCGCGGCGGGGAGTGTGACCTTCGTTGCGGGCATGCTGCCCGGCCCGGCCCGCCAGAGCGTGTGGAAGTGGCTGTCGCTGTGGGGGATCGCGGTCCTGGCGGTAGTCGGGATCTGCGCGTTCATCCCGTTCTTCGGAATCGCCGTCGACGCCACCATCACCAACGGCCCGGACCTGATGGTCGAGCGGATCCTCCTCATCGACGTCCTGGCCATCGCCGGTGCGGCCGGGCACCGCAGACTGCTGACCGGGATCGCTTCCTTCGGCCGGCGCATGGCGCTGCGGATGCGCTACGCCAAGGTCGGCGGCACCCACCTGCCCGGCGACACCTCCGAGCTCGGCGCCGCCCTCGCCCTGAACTCCCCCGCCGCGTTGGGCGGATACGGCACTGGTCTGCGCGCCTTCACGGGCACGGGAGGCAGCAGGTTCGGGCTGCTCGGAACCCGGCAGCGACTGATGAGCGCGCTTTCCTCCCTCGCCGACGGCGCAGGCCTGCCCGTCGACACCGGCCGAGTCCTCGCCGATGCCACCGCCGAGGCCGGCCGCGGGCTCGCACCGCTCACCGCCGCGGCAGCCGTAGGCGGCCTGGGCGCACGGCTGGGCGCCCAGGGTGCCTACAGCCTGCTGGTCGGACGTCGTCCAGACCAACAGCAGCTGGCGAAGTGGCAAAAGCCCACCGCCGACGGCGACCCGGGTGGGGATATGCCTCTGGAGGGCGGGGACGGTGGTCCTGGTGGCGCAGGGCCGCGCTGGCCGTCGGGCCCACCGGACCGGTACCGCAACGCGGAGGGCCAGGTCGTCGACCGCGACACCGGCCAGGTGCTGCACGACCAGAACGCCGACCGCACCCTGCTGTCGACCCGGGCCCACAACCGGCTGGTCCGCTTCCGCGGCTACCGCATCCTCAACCGGAGCGGGCGGGCCGCGTACGGGGCCACCGTCGGCCTGTCGGCGAACGTCCGCCGGGCGCGGTCGGGGGGCTCGCACTACTCCCAGGACGCCCGCCAGCAAGTGCGGGTCTGGGGCAACACCGTCCGCGAGGACGGCCGGGCCTGGGCAGACACCGGCCAGCATGTGGCCCGCGTCCTGCGCCAGCACACCGACGACCGAGGTGGCGCTTTCTCCTTCGCCGGCCGCCGCCTGCCCATCACTGCGTCCCCCGCCCCACGGCCGGCGTCTGTCGCGCGTCCTGCCCCCACGCGGCCCACCAATTCTGATGGCGGCCCTGGCGCAACCGCGCCGAAGGCACCACTTTCCCGTCGCGAAGGGCCTGATCCGCTGCCTCGGACGTCTGGCCCCAGTCACGGGGACGGCTCCCCACGTGCTGGCAACCAGGCCCGGATACAGGAGGCGATGCGGAAAGCCGAAGCGCTGCGGGAGATGCGCGAGCGGTGGCGGCGCGAGGACGGAGCAGACGAGTGAGGCCGCCGGGACATCGCATCCAGCAGTGGGGATGCATCGTGGCGCTGCTGATGTTCGCCGCCGTGTGCTGTGCCGCACCGGTCGGCAACGCGATCAGCGCGTACGTCGCACTCGAGGCGGGGGCCCAGGACGACGGGGGGATCGCCGCAGGGGGCAGCGCCGCAGACATCCCGCCACGGATGCTGACCGCCTACAAGAAGGCAGTCCAACAGGTCGGCACGCACGTGCCGAAGTGCCAGGGCATGCGCTGGCCGATCCTCGCCGGGATCGCCAAGGTTGAGTCCGACCACGCCATCGGCCGGGACATCTCCGCAGGCGGCGACATCCGCCCGAAGATCTACGGGGTACTCCTCAATGGCTCGGGTGCGGGTGGCAACACCACCGCCCTGCCCGACACCGACAACGGCAGGTGGGACGGCACCGCCACTGGTGAGCGGGCCGTCGGGCCCTTCCAGTTCCTGCCCTCCACGTGGGAGTCGATCGGCGAGGACGGCAACGGGGACAAGGTTGCCGACCCGCACAACGCCGACGACGCCGCGCTCGGGGCTGCGGTCTATCTGTGCGGCAGCGGACGTGATCTGACCCGGCAGTCGCAGTTGAGGCAAGCGATCTGGCAGTACAACCGCTCCAGCGCGTACGTGGCCGACGTATTGGGGTGGATCGACCAGTACACGCAGGCCGCCAAGGATCCCAACCTCAAGAACCTTTCGGGCAGGGTCCGCACCGTCATCGAGGCGGCGCTCTCCCAGCGCGGCGTGCCCTACTCGTGGGGCGGCGGCACGGCGAACGGCCCCTCCTACGGGATCTGCTGCTCGCCCGGCGGCAGGAGCGGCACGACCGTCAAGGGATTCGACTGCTCCGGACTGACCGTGTACGCGTACGCGCGGGCCGGAATCAGCCTGCCGCGCACTGCGGCCGCGCAGGCCGGCGCCGGCCGGCGCATCCCCGCCCGGCTCGGCGCCGGCGCCCTCGAGCCGGGCGACCTCGTCTTCTACGCCTACGCCCCCGGACGCAATTCCACCATCTACCACGTCGGCATCTACACCGGCGGTGGCCAGATGATCAACGCGGCCCGTCCGGGCACGGTTGTCCGCCTGGACGCGGTCACCGCGATGTCGGGTTATGCGGGGGGAGCGAGGCTGCTGTGACGGCCGTCCCGCGCTCACCGCGTCTGCTGGTGCTGAGCACCGCCCTGTTCGCCGTCTCCGGGTTCGCTCTGCTGGGCATGCCGTCCGGTCATCAACCCTCGGATCGTGTGCCGCCGCGGATCGTGCAGGCGGCCACCAACCGGTCATCCGCGCCGCCCTCGCCTGCACGCGAGCCGGCCGTGGCTCCGGCTGCACCCACGACCGTTGCGGCGGGAACACCGCCGGTCCTTACGTCCCATCTGCCGCCGCACGGCGAGGGTGTGGCCGGTGACCGGTCCATCCAGCGCTCCCTGGAAGGGGCCTGGCCCGCCGACCTTCCCGCCGCCGAGGAGCGGGAGTTGCTCACCGCCGGCCGTGCGTTGCTGCGCGCGGATGCCACCGGCATCGGCGGCACGAAGTGGCCCACGGTCTTTCCCGATGGAGGCCAGGCGGTTGCGCCGGCGTTCGCCACCGCCCGCTTCCGCATCCAGGCCGCGATCGCCCGCCGCGAAGGGAGCCCGGACAGGGCGGTGGCCCATCTGGTGTGGGCGGGCCTGGACCGCGGCGGCACCTTCACCGACGGCCGCATTACCGATTTTCACTTCACCCGGACAACGTCAACGAAGGGAACCGTGACGTGGACTCCGCAGTCCCCTACCTGATGGCCTGGGGTGATGGCAGGGCCGCTGGTCAGGTCCTGGGCGTGGTCACTGGACTCGCTGATGCCGTCGACTGGCTCTACGACCGCTGGTACCTGCTCGCCCTGGCCATCGCCGTGTGCTGGGGCGCTGGTGAGCAGGTGGTACGCCGCCTCGCGGCCAAGGCTTCCGCCGAGCGTATGGCCCTTGAGCTCGTGCCCGGCCGGCACTTCGACCCGAGCCTGGAGGAGATCTTCCGCCGCGGCGTCCAGCTCGCCCGTGCTTCCACGGCCATGCCCTGGTGGGCGCCGCGCCGGGCAAAGACCGTGCAGATCCGGCTGCGCGCGGACGGCAGCACACCGCTGCGCTACCGCATCGAGGGCCCGGCCGGTGCCCAACGGCTGCTGTCCATCACCCCCTTCGGGTCGGACGTTGCCGTCAGCCCGGCCCGGCCGATCGTCGACAAGCCCCGCGAGCATACGGTGCGAGCCGAGTTCATCCTGCGGGGCAAGATCGTCGCGCCGCTGCGTGAGGTTCCGCTCGAACCCGACCCGTTGCAGCCCCTCGTAGACGCCGTCTCCGACCTGCGCGCCGAACTCGGTGACCTCGCCGAAATCCGCCTCGACATTCAGCGGGCCCCCAAGTGGGCGCTACGGGCACGACGTCTGCAGTTGATGAGCGCCGCGCGCCGCGCCGAGCGGCGCGAGGCCCAGCGCTCGGCCCGATGGCTGCGCCAGGACGCCAGCGGAGTTGAGGACTCACTGACCTGGCAGCTGCAGCAGCTGGTCGGTTCGCGGTCCGGCGGGGTCGGCTCCGGACGGCGGCTGGTCATGCCGCCTGTCCCCCGCCGGGTCGACCCGGCCGAGGCCCTGGGCAAGCTCGCCGACGGCGATCACCTCGTGCGGGTGCAGCTGCTGGTGATGTGTGCCTCCAACATCGAGGGGCGCGCACAGGCCAGGCTCGCTCAGCTTCAGGCTGCATTCGATGTCTTCGGCGGCCGAGCGCGGTGGGCCATGCGTGGCTGGCGGCTCGGGCCCTGGCGTATCGGCGCCGATCACTGGCCTACCCGCGGCGTCTTCGAGCGCCGCTGGCTGCTGGGGCACTGCCAGCCCCCCAGGGCCAACTGGGTGCGGCTGGAGGAGCTCGTTGGCTTGCTCAAACCGCCCACCGTGCACTGCCGGGTGCCGCTGCTGGCCGGTGACCTGCCGACCTTCGAATTCGGCGACCCGGATCTGCTGCTGCAAGGCATCTACCGCACGCCCGACGGGCGGAGCCGTCTGGTGGCGACGCACGCCGCCGAGACCCTGTTCGAGGTCGGCGTGGGCAAGGCGGGTGGCGGGAAGACCGAACGCGCTCTGGCGCAGGCGATCGGCTGGGCGCATGCCGGCGGGGGGCTGATGTTCCTCGATCCGCACGGTGACTCCTGGCCCCGCGCTGTGCCCTTCCTCGCTCATGACCATCTCATGGAGCGCATCGCGCTGGTCGACCTCAACGCCCACGGGCCCACCGCCCGGCTCAGCTCGTGGAATCCGATCGGCATGCATCAAGGGCAAGTGGCGCATGAGGTTGTGGAATCCACGGCGGATGCCTGCGCAGCTGCTCTCGGCTGGGACGATGCCACTGCCCCGCGGGCGCTCGCCATCCTCACCGCAGCCCTGACGGTCCTGGTCGCCGTCAATGAGGCTGCCTGCCGCGCGGGACGGCCCAAGGACCAGGCCACGATCTTCCAAGTGCGGGCAATGCTGACCGACGACTCCTTCCGCAACGCGGCGCTCGCGGCGATGGACAACAGGCTGGACGAGGAGACGCGCTCTTGGTGGGACACCACGTTTCCTGCGCTGCCCGCGGACGCCTACGGCGTCGTTCTCAACCCGATCGCACGGCTGGCCGCCAATCCAGTCACCCGCGCCTTCCTGGGCCAGCCGGATGGTGTCTACAACATCCGTACCGCCATGGACGAACGCATGATCGTGTGGGTGTGCCCAGGCGGCAACGGACCCACCGACCGGCTGCTGACCGCTCTGCTCGCCCGGGACCTGCTTAGGGCCGTGCGCTCCCGTCGGGACACCGCACATGACAGACGAGTGCCGTTTCGCGCGTACTTCGACGAACTGATCACGCTGACCGGTGCCGCCCCGGAAACGATCGCGTCGATGTTCGAGGACTTCCGCAAGTACAAGTGCCAGGTCCACGGCATGACCCAGTTGCTCTCCCGTCTTCCCGGACCCGTACGCCAGTCCCTGCTGCAAAACGCCTCAACGCTGGCATCCACGGCAGGATCCCGATCGGCGATCGCACCCATCACCGCTGAGTGGGGAGACACCCCTGGCCCCGATGTCGTCGCCACCCTCAAGCGTTTCGATCACTACGTGTCCCTGACCGTTGACGGCCACCGGATCGGACCCGCTCAGATCACCGGCCCCCACCTTGACGACGTCTTCGCCGGCATAGCCCGCCCCCACCAGGCTGCGTCCCTCGAGCGCACCGCTCGCGCAACAGCCCAGACGGCGCCGCTGAGGCAGCTCACTGCCCAGGCCACCGCCCAACACAGCCGAGTGGAAGCCTTCCTCACCGAACTCGCCCCCGCCAAAGCGAATTCCGACGTCAAACCGCCGGTGTCCTTGCAGAAGAAGAAGGAGTACTCCTGATGTCCGCGAAGACGCTTCAACCCACATCCTCCGGGCTGGCTCCGAGTCCGTCAGAGCCGCTGCACCACCAGATACTGGCGGCTCTCGCGCAGCACCGCATCGCCACCACCAGCCAACTCCTGCTGCTCCTGCGGCCGCAGGCGACCCGCTTCGTACTCTCCAGCCCCCTGAAAATGCTGCGTTCGCGTGGTCTGGCCGACTACGTCGTGCTGCCCCAGTCCAACCGCACCCGAGCCTGGTTCCTCACCCCCGAGGGGGCCCGCCTCACCCGGGACTGGCCCGCTCTGCGCGGCAGGCCGCCCTACCCCATCACGTCAGCCACCGCCGCCTCCTTGCGCACCCCGCACACCCTGACGGTGCTGCGCACCCACCTGGCCTTCGCCGCCGATGCCCGCCGCCGCAACGACGAGCACGGCCCGTGGGACTGGACGCCGGAGGTCTCCCACGCCATCGGCGACGGCGAGCGCGTGATCGCCGACGCGGTCCTGCACTACACCGCCCTCGAAGGCACCGAACGGCGCAAGCTGCGGGCGTTCATCGAAGTCGATCGCGCCACCATGAGCAGCGAACGCCTCGCCGTGAAGCTGATCGATTACGCGCGCCTTTGGTCCTATCAGCCGCAGCTCATCGGCCGACGGCGGCCTCGCCCGAATGCAGTGGTCTCCGGCCCGACCTGGTTGCGCTGGTACCCGGTCTACCCGCGCATCCTGTTCGTCCTGACCGCGGCTTCCCGGCCGGCTCTCAACGGCCGGACCAGCGACCTGAAGGCCATGGTCGCCCAGCACCCCCTCGTGGCCGCCATGGCCCGGCAGGTACCACTTGGCGCCGCAATCCTGGAGGACCTCGAAGAGGAGGGTCCTGCCGGGCGCGTGTGGTCGCCGCTGGTCGGTGGCGAGCCTCGTCCGTGGATGGACCTGTGACGCATCAACCTCACCCAAGTCCCTTTGAAGAGTTGCTCTCTATGAAAACCGGACGCTTACCCCTATTGGGTTGCCGAACAAAGCAAACGCAAGGGACCGCATGCGGACGGACAGTTCCGGGAGTGACCGGATACGTCCCAGGTTGTAGGGGCGAACTGAAATATCTCAGTGGGAAGTTGACCGGCATATGCATAACCTCCGATCAGGCAAACGGATTACCCGCAACTGGACCAGACCGCAGTTCTGGGTCGTCACATCGCGGACGCCGAGGGCAGCAGTCGACCGCACCGCGTCGTACGGGGAGACCACGTGACACGAGCACTACGCCGCCCGGCGGCACTCACCGCTGTCCGCATCCCGAAGCGCTTAACCACCGCAGTGCTCCTCGCCGGAAGCCTGGTGGCGCTGACCGGTTGCAGCGACAACGGCCCGGAGGCGTCGCCCTCCAGGCCCGGTACGAGTCCCAGCGCGAGCGCGTCCGCTTCCCCCCGTTCCACGGTCGATCCGGAGCAGGCCGCTGTCCTCGCCGCCTACACCCAGTCCTGGCAGGCCCAGACCGAGGCCTACGCCAAGGCGTCCTCCGCAGGCACTGGCTTGCGGAAGACCACCACGTTGCAGGCCCTGGGCCTGGTCGAGCAGGACCTGGAAACCATGCGCAAGGCCGGGCAGGTCACGACCGGGAAACCGGTAATCCATCCCAGTGCGCCCAAGGTGACCGGCGGCGACATCCCCAAGGCCACACTCACGGATTGTGTCGACACCTCGCACTGGACCCTGATCGACAAGGCCACGAAGAAGAAGGTTCCGCTGCCGTCAACGCGGCTCATCAGATACGTCAGCACCGCACAGCTGCAGAAGTGGGGGACGAAGTGGATGGTCACCGAATTGACCGCGCAAAAGCAGACCTGCTGATACGACGCCCGGCCCTCCTGGGTGCCGCTCTCGTCCTGGCCGCCGCGGGCACCGCCCAGGCCGGCGATGGTCCGGGGGTGGGTGCGGGCACGTGCCGGGTCGTCAGGTTCTGTGTCGATGTCCATGTGCCCGGCGCTGCCGGCGGGACAAAGCAGCAGGCCGGCACGCAGGGCGGCGGCGCCAGCAAGCTGAAGTGCAAGTACACCAAGATCGACCCGAAGCCCCCGGCCAGTGCGAAGGAGATCTGGAAGGGCGCCGACCCGAAGAAGAACGACCTGTACTTCTACTCCTGTTCTGACGGAGGCCTGAACAATCCCGAAGGATTCGTCGCCGTCGCCACCGGTCGGCAGCCCCAGCAGCAGGTGAATCCGCAGGAGCTGGCGCAGCGGGCCGTCGACTCCATGGCGCTGCTGGGCCCCCGCATCGACATCAACCCCAAGCCCGGCGGCCGGGGCCTGGTGGGCATGCCGGTGTGGATGGCCGTGGACCCGTCGCAGACGACATGGGGTCCGAATACCGCGACCGCGACGGCCGGCGGGGTCACGGTGACCGCGACGGCGAAGGTGGCGAAGGTCGTGTGGTCGATGGGAGACGGGTCCTCGGTGACCTGCACGACGCCCGGCACGGTCTACCGGACGTTGTTCGGGCTGAAGAGGTCACCGGACTGCGGCTACGTCTACACCCAGCCGTCCAGCGACATAGCAGGCGGCACGTACAAGGTCACTGCGACCTCGACCTGGGTCATCAACTGGAACGGCGGCGGGATCAACGGCCAGCTGACCGAGGTCCGCAACTCCTCCGTGAACGTGGCCATCGTCGAGTCCCAGGCCGTCAACTCCTAAACGTCGCACGAGATCGAAGGGCCTTCAGGCCGATGGACAGCACACAGACCTCCTTTGCACCGCGCACCGACGCCCCGCGGCAGCCCGACCTGCCCGTCAGCACCGGCACAAAGAAACGATCCGGCCGCACGTGGTCAGTGCCCGTCCTGCTGGCGCTGGTCACGCTGATCGGCGCGCTGGGCGGCGCGGTCGTCGTGGCGAGGGCCGGGGACCGGACCGACGTTCTCGCCGTCGCGCGGAATGTCCCGGTCGGCCAGCAGGTCACGGAACAGGACGTGAAGGTTGTGTCGTTCGCCGACGATCCGGGCCTGTCCCCCATCCCCGCCGCCGACCGCGCCTCGATCGTGGGCCAGCGCGCGGCCGTCGACCTTCACCCCGGCGACCTGCTCACCCGCTCGCAGCTGAGCGCGCGCGGCGGACTGGGAGACACCGAGCAGGTGGTCGGGGTCGAACTGAAGCGGGGCTACGTGCCGCGCGACGAGCTGCGGCCGGGCGACAAGGTGGCCGCCGTCGTCCTTCCCGCCCAGGGAACGGACACGGTTTCCGCGGTCTCCGGGGCCGCGGGCAGCAAAAGTCCTGCCACGATCGACGCGACGGTGGAGTCGGTCGGCACCCCGGACTCCACTGGCGCGCTGGTTGTGAACCTGGTGGTGGCGCCCGCGGACGGTCCCCTGCTGGCGACTAAGGCCGCGGCCAAGCAGATCGCGCTTGTGCGGCAGCCCCGCCAGAGCGGGAGCTGACGGTGGCTCTGATCGCTTTGGTGTCCGCGAAGTCGGACGGCGTGACCACTTCGGCGGCAGCTCTGGCCCTGGCGAGTCGCAGGCCGGTGCTGCTGGCCGAACTCGACATGGCCGGCGGGACGTTGCGCCACGGCCTGTTGCGCGATGTTCCGCGCGGGGAACAGCGCGAACGCCTGGACGGGACTATCGGGCTGCACCGGCTGCCGCAGGCAGACTGGGAACGCGCCAGCGCCGAGCAGGATTTCACGCCGCAGGTCGCCCAGCATCTGTGGCCGTTGGACGACAGCGACTACCGGGTGGCGCTGCCCGGGCTGATCGATCCGAGGCAGGCCGCTTCCCTGACGTCGACCTGGCCGACGCTGCTGAACGTGCTGCAGCTGACGGACCAGCAACTGCGCTGGGACGTCCTGGTCGATGGCGGGCGGATGGTCCTTGAGGGCGGCCGCCTGCACCCGGTGCTCTCGCCCGCGCCCGTACTGCGTGAGGCCGACCTGGTGCTGCTGGTGGTTCGCATGACCGAGGAATCCCAGGCGCTCGCCTACCCGATGGTGCGCGCGCTCCAGGACGATCTCGCCACCCACGGGTCCGGCGCCCGGGCCCTGGGCCTGCTCGTCCTCGGTGACGGCTACCGGCCCGCCGACGTCGCCCGGGGCCTGGAGGCGCCGGTGCTGGCAGCCCTTCCGTGGGACGAGTCCGCGGCCGCCTATCTGCGTACCGGTGGACGGATGCCGCGCGGGGTGACGCGCTCGCGGCTGATGCGGGCCGCGCGCGACACCATGGCGCCGCTGCGGGAACACGCCGACCGGCGGCGCCTGCACCTCCAGATGCGGCAGGTACGGGCGGCCACTCCGGCGGTGGAGCGGATCGTCCAGCAGCTCGCCCAGCGGGGGGTGCGGCATGGCTGACTGGCGCACCCCGAACGGCACCAACGGACAGAACGTGGCCACCCGGCTGGGGGGTCTGCTGTCCGAGCACGCCGCGACCCGCCCGTCCGCACCCCCCGCACCGCCTGCCACCGCACCGGGACCTGTCCCCTTGGCGACTCCGGCAGCCCCGGCACCTGGTCCCCCGGCCTTGGGGCCGTCGGGGGCTGGGCCTGCCGACGTTGGGGCGGCAACGGCGCTCCCCGGGGCGCTTCCTGTGCCCTGGGGGGAGATAACGAAGCTGCGGCAGCAGGTCGCCGACGACGTCGACCAGGTCAAGAAGGAGCGGCGCCAGGCCGGCGTGCCGCTGGGCGAGAAGGACCTGGAAGAGGTGGTGCGCGCCCGGGTGCGCGCCCGGGTCGCGGGGTGGGCTCAGGCGTGGTCCCTGACGAACCCGCCGCTGTCGGGCGAGCAGTTGGAGCGGGTCCGCACCGAGGTCTTCAACCTGATCTTCCTGGCGGGTGCGCTGCAGCGGGTCCTTGACCGGCCGGGCGTGGAGGACGTCCTGGTCGACGGTGAGTGGATGTTCATCGACTCTCACGGCAAGCCGCGTGAGCGGGTCCGCTCGCCGTTCTCCAGCAGGTCGCAGGCCGTCGAGTGGGTCAACCAGATGGCCGCGACGTCCGGGCATGGCGAGCGGCTGCTGTCGTACGCCACGGGAAAGGTCGAGTTCGACCTGCCGGACGGCTCCCGTGTAGCTGCCACACTGCTGACGGACGATGTGACGATCGCGATCCGCCGGCACGCGGCGGAAGCGGCCACCCTCGGCGACCTGGAGCAGTGGGGCACCGTCGACACGATCGTTGCCTCGTTCCTGTCGGCCGCGGTGAAAGCGGGCCTGTCCATCATCATCGCCGGCGACATGGCGACGGGTAAGACCACGCTCATGCGGGCCCTGGGCCGCGAAGTTCCCGCTCACGAGCGGCTGGCGACGTTGGAGAGCGAGCCGGAGCTGCGGCTGAACCATGACGACCCGGACCGGCACGCTCATGTGATCGCTTTCCGCACGCGGGAGGGCAACGGCGAGCGGGACGCCACCGGGCGGGTCACGCTCGCCGACCTGGTGCCCGTCTCCCTGCGCTACAAGGCAACGAGGGTCATGGTCGGCGAGGTCCGCGGCGATGAGGCCGTAGCCATGCTGGAGGCGATGATCGCGGGCGGTGCGGGGTCGATGTGCACCCTGCACGCGAAGGACCCCGAAGCCGTGGTCGACCGGCTGATGGTGCCGCTGGCCAGGGCCGGGCTGAGCGACCAGGCCGCCTACCGGCTGATCGCGGCCGCCGTCGACCTCATTGTGTACGTGGACGCGATCGACGAGACCGACCAGGGCGGCCAGGTGCACCGGTTCGTCTCCCACGTATGGGAGACGGCCGGCCGCAGCGAAGGCAGCGGGGTGGCGTTGTCGCAGCTCTTTGCCCCCCGCGAGGACGGGGGCGAGCCGCGGGCCATGCCCACCCGCACGCCGATGAACGAGCGCCGGCTGCGCAAGCTGGAGCGCAAGGGCTTCCATCGACGTTGGCTGATCGACTATCCGAACGGGCAGTGGCGGCCGCTGCGCCGGGCGGGAGGTGCAGCGTGACCCAGTCGTACCTGTCCGCGCTCGGTATGGTCGTCGGCGCGGTGGTGGCCTTGAGCCTGACCGGGCTCGTCGCCGCACTGCGCGGCTGGCGGCCGGCCACACGCAGCGTGCGGCCCGGCCGGCTGCGGGGCCGTCTGCAGCGGGCAGTTGAGGAACTGCCGCCCACCTGGCGGGACAACTACCGGCTGCTGCTGGCCGGGGCCGCGGGCGCGGGAACACTGATGTGGGCCATCACCGGGTGGCCCGCGCACGGGTTGCTCGCCTTCGCAGTGGTGGCCGGGCTGCCGTTCGTGCTCTACCCAGGTGGTTCCGGCCGTACGGAGGTCGCCCGGCTGGAGGCGATCGCGGAGTGGCTGCAGCAGCTCGCCAGCGTGCGGGCCGGCGGCAAGCCGCTGGAGGCCACGATCGTCGAACTCGACACGGTGCCGACGCTGTTGCAGCGGCCGGTGAGCCGACTGGCCGACCGGCTGAGTTCCGGGATGCCCGCCCGATGGGCCTACCGGCAACTGGCCGACGACCTCGCCAGCCGCATCGGCGACGACCTCGCCCAGTTGTTCATGGACCACGTCACCAGCCGCGGCCCCGGCCTGGCGCGCGCGCTGTCCGCGCAGGCCGCTCTGGTCACCCGGCAGGCCGCGGATCTACGGGACATCGATGCCGAGCGGGCCAAGGCCCGCTCCGAAGCCCGACGGGTGTCCCTGTTCGCGATCGCCGTGGTCACCGTGATCCTCGTCAACGGCAGCTACTCGCAACCGTTTTCGACCCCGCTCGGCCAGCTCGGGCTGCTGGTGCTGGGCGTGCTGTTCGTCGCGTCGCTGCTGTGGCTGCGCCAGATGGCTGTGATGGAGGAAGAGCCGCGCACCCTGCTCACCGCCGAGGAACGCGCGAAGGGGAAGGAGAGTGAGGCGGCATGAGTCTGTCCGTCCCCGCAATGCTGCTCGGCGGGCTGACCGCGCTCGGCAGCACACTCACCGTGCGCAGCCTGCTGCCCAAGCGGACCCCACTCGACCAGGTCCTGCGCCGCACCCACGCCCCGGCCCCGCGCACATCGTCCACCAGGACGGCGGCGAAGGGGTCCGCGCAGTGGGCGGAGCGCGTGGGCGCCCGGCTGATGGAAACCGATGCGTTCGTGACGCGGCTGCCCGCCCGGGATCTGAACCTGCTGGAGATGGCGCCGGCCTCGCTGCTGGGCCGCTGCGCCCTGTATGCGCTAGGCGGGTTCCTCATCCCGCAGTGGATCATTTTCCTGCTGCGCGTGGGCGGTCTGACACTGCCGTTCATCGTCCCGGCGGCCGCCGGGGTGGGCGTCGCACTGTTCATGGTCTTCAAATGCCTCGACGACGTCCGCGACAAGGCCACCGACGCCCGCCTCGAGTACCGCTACTACATCGCCTCGGTCCTGGAGCGCGTCGCCCTGGCCCGTAACTCCGACGCCGGTGCGGCCGAGGCACTCGCCCGGGCTGTGGAGTCGGGTGACGGACGCGCCGCGGTCCGGATCCGGGACACCGTCGAGCACGCCCACCTGGCCGGGGTCAGCCCGTGGGATGCGCTCGGCGGACTCGGCACCGAGCTCGGCGTGCCCGACATCGCACGACTGTCCGCCAGCTTGTCCCTCGCGGGCGAGGAACAGGCAGCCGTCTACGACCAGTTGGAGTCCCAGGCCGAGGTCGTACGGCGGGGTCTGCTCGCGGACCGCAAGGAGAAGGCGAACGTGGCCACCGAGAAGATGCATGTGCCGTCGCTGGCCATCGTCTTCCTGATGGCCGTCTTCCTGATGGCACCAGCCCTCGTCCGCATCCTGTCGTTCTGATCCGCCCGCCCGGTGCCGTCGAGAGAGCACCGTGAACGTCTGGAGGAAAGTCATGCACACCGTCCGCAACCGCCTCTCCCTCGTGTTCGGTGCACTGCGCCGGCACGGCGCTGTGATCCGCGCACATGCGACAGACCGTGGCGCGTCGGCACTGGAGTGGGGGCTGATCCTGGTCGCCGGGGGCACGCTGGTCGGCGTCGTGTACGCGGCGGCCAACACCACGGTCGGCGAGAAAGTCCAGCAGATCCTGGGTTTTTGAGCATGCCAGCGACACGCACACGCCGAGGACGGCACCTGGCCGGCCGACCGTGGTGGCGGGAGGACCGCGGCGCCACTGCCCTGGACATGTCGATGGTCGTCCCGCTCGCGTTCCTGTTGGTGTTCACCCTGATTCAGGGCGGCATCTGGTTCCACGGCCGGTCGGTGGCCCACCACGCTGCCCAACAGGCCGTGGACGCGCAGCGGGCCTACGACGCCGCACCCGGTGCGGGAGAGGCAGCTGCCGACGCGTTCCTGGCCCGGATGGGCGGATCTTTGAAGGGCGCGGTGGTGCAGGTCAGCGACGACGGCGACACGGTCAGCGTGGCTGTAGAAGGCGACGTGATCAACCTGGTGCCCGGGTGGAGCGGACACGTGCGTCAGAGCGTCCAGGCCCCCGTCGAGAAATTCCGGCCATGAGGTGGCAACGGTGGCCCGACCAGCTGTGGCGTGACCGCGGCAGCGCCGCCTTGAGCCTCGCGATCTTCGTGCCGGTGGCGCTGGTGCTGATCGGCTTCACGATCGCCTGCGGGCGGGTGGCGCTGGCCGAGGGGGCCGCCGATGCGGCCGCCCGGGACGCGGCGCGTACCGCCTCGGTGGCGAGCGACCCGGCCTCCGGCGAGGCTGACGCACGCCAGGCCGCGCAGTCCAGTCTGGCCAACTCCGGTATCCACTGCGCCGGCATCAGTGTCGAGTTGGACACCAGCGGGCTGTCCGCGCCGGTGGGGCAGGCCGCCAGTGTGACGGCCACCGTCTCGTGCACGGCGCCGCTGAGCGAGCTCGCACTGCCCGGCGTGGGCGGGTCCAAGACGCTCACCAGCACCAAGACGTCCGTCGTTGACACGTGGGCAACTCGGAGCGGCTCATGACCAGGTGGCGTCGATGGCTTCGCATCCCTTCCGGCCGCCGGGACCAGGGCGGCATGGAACTGTTCTACGCGGGCACCGTGCTGATCGCGTTCCTCATCGTCGGCCTGGTCATCGACGGTGGGCTGGCCCTGGACCGGATGTCGGATGCCGACTACGTCGCGCAGGAGGCCGCGCGGGCCGGCGCCCAGCAGATCGACCCCGGCCAGGCCATCACCGGCGAGGCGATCGTCGTCGACCCGGACGCTGCCCAAGCCGCCGCCCGCTCCTTCCTCGACAGCGAGGGCGTCGACGGTGATGTCGCCATCGCCGAGGACGGGCAGAGCCTCACGGTGACGGTGCGCGCTGCCTACCACCCCTACTTCGCCTCCCTGATCGGCGTCGGTGAGATGTTCGTGACGGGACACGGCACTGCCACCCTGCTTCACCAGCCCGGAGGCTGACCCCATGCCCCACTCCCCCGCTCGCGTGCGCCGCCGAGACCGCTCGTGGCCACGGGCCGTTGCGGCCGGCCTGTTCGCGTTCGTCGCGCTGGCCGCTCTGGTCGTCGGCGTGCCCGCGTTGCTGCTCGTCCTCGGCACACTGCCCGCGACGGTGCCGACGCTGGCCGAGGCACGCGCGGTGCTGCTGAGCCCGGACGGTGACGGCTCGGGACTGCTGACCACGATGACCCTGGCGGCGTGGATCGCGTGGCTGTGGCTCGTGGTCCCCGTTCTGATCGAGATCGTCGCCGTTCTGGCGCGGCGGACGACCCCGCGGCTGCCGGGCATGGCAACCGGTCAGCGTCTGGCCGGGTTTCTGCTGAGCAGCATCGTGCTGGCCTCGCCCGCGGCCGCCGCCAGTGCCGCCACCCCGGCGGTCACCGCCACCTCGACCCACGTTCCGTCGGCCGGCCAGGCAACCAGCAGCCAGCTGAGCACCCCGGCCCCGAGTACGGCGACGGAGAAGACGGCAGCGGCTGGGAACTCGCGGGAGTTCACCGTGGGGGCGGACGACACCACCTGGTGGGAACTGGCCGAGCAGCTGCTGGGGGACGGCACGCGCTACACCGAACTGCAGCGCCTGAATCCGGAAGTGCCCACCACGGCCACGGTGGTGCCGCAGGGCACGACTCTGCGCGTACCCGGCAACGCCGAGGTGCCCAGTGAGGCGACCGGCTCCGGCATCCGCACGCAGCTCGCCTCCAGCACACGCGATACGGCCGACGAGCATGGCGATGGGGACGTGGTCATTGTGGAGGCCGGCGACTCCCTCTCAAAGATCGCGGCCGAGGAACTCCACGACGGCAACAAGTGGCCGCAGCTGTTCGAGGCCAGCCGGGGCACGGCGCAGCCAGACGGCCTGCCGAAGATCACAGACCAGAACAAGATCTTCCCGGGGCAGCAGGTCACCATTCCCAAGGCGGCATCCGAGCAACCCGCGCACACCCGAGAGCACACAAAGGACGGCTCCGGGACCGCACACTCCGCTCCCCCGGCTTCGGACCACACCAAGAAGGACTCGGGCGCCGGCACCGGAGGTGGTGAGTCGGCGGCCCCCAGTGGCTCCGCCACCTCGGGAACGCAGACTCCGGCTCCCAGCGAGTCGAGCCGTCCCGCCGAGCATGCCAGCCAGGGTGCTGGCGGGCCTTCGAGCGGCAACCACGGTTCGGCCGCACCCGGGTCGGGCGCTCCGTCGGCATCACACACGCCCACGACGCCGGCGTCCGAGACACCCTCCTCAGATACCCCTGCGTCATCGCCCGCAGGCCAAGCGCCGCAGCTGCGGACGGTGCTGGGCGCTGGCGCGCTGCTGGCAGCCGCCGTGACCGGTGCGCTCGCCACGCGCCGCATGCTGCAGCGCCGTCGCCGCAAGCCAGGTGAGACCATCGCAATCTCCCCCGCGACCTCCTCAGCCGAGGCTCAGCTGGCGGCCGCCGCCGAGCCCGACGGATCGGCCCGTCTGGACGTGGCCCTACGCACGATGGCCCACCGGCTGGAGGGCAAAGCCGCACTGCCCCGGCTACAGGCCGCCCGGATCGGGGCCCGCACGCTGGAGGTGCTGCCCGAGGACCCGGCGTTGGAACCGTTGGCTCCGTTCACGGCAGGACGTGACGGCTGGTGGGTACTGCCGGGAGACGCCGAGCTCCTCGACGAAGAAGCCGCCCATCAGGTGCCGGCACCCTATCCGGGGCTGGTGACCCTCGGCAGCACCGCCGACGGTGACCTCCTGCTGGTGAACTTGGCCCAGTTGCCCGCGCTGCTGCTCGACGGCGATCCGACGCACATCACGGAAGTGTGCACGTCACTCGCCGTAGAGATCGGGATGAGCCCGTGGGGCAGCGTGGTCGAAGTGGCCGCCGCCGGATTCGGTGAGGACCTGCCCCGGCTGCTGCCCACCTCGCGGATCATGCACATGCGCGAGGCCGAGCACGCCCTGCGGGATCTCTCCGAACGTCTGCTGGAAGTCCACCAGATGCCGGAGACCAGCCACCATCCCTATCTACTGCTGTGCGCCGCCTCTCTCGACGAGGACACGGCCTGGCAGTTCGCCGACGTCATCGACAAGGCCCGGATCCCGGTCACGCTGATCGCACCGGCGGCCGCGGCGGCCGCACACTTTCCCGATGCTGAGACCCTCAACGCCGAGCTCGACGAGCCACAGCAGCTGGACTGCGCCAGCATCGAGATCACCGTGCAGCGCCTTGAGCGCGCCGCCTACCAGCAGATCGCCACGGCACTCGCCGTCTCCGGGCAGCCTGCCATGCCAGCCGAAGGGCCCTGGGAAGAGGTCCCGGACGAACCCGAGCCCGAGATGCCGCCCCGGCCCGCCAGGGACGAGACCAATGACCAGGCCACCGGCGCCGGCACCTACACCGCGAACAAGGCCTCTGTCACACCGGTCGCGTCGGCGACGGTGCATGAGAACGAGGGTGACAGCGGAGTGTTGCCAGCCCTGCTGGCCGCGTCGGCGGACCCGGCCGGGCTTCGCCTCCTGTCCACCGCGCCGCCTCAGGAGCAGGACGATCCCGAGGACCAGGCGCTCACCGAAGACTCGGCGGAAGATGAAGCGCCGGAGGAGCCGCCCGTTCAACTCCCGGAGCCGGCCAACAGCGGGGCTGCACAGGAGCCGGAGGCACACGACCTGCATGCCCCGGAGATCCGTGTCCTGGGCCCGGTCGAGGTGGACGGCGTTGCCACGTCGGGGCACGGCCCGAGGATCGCGCAACTCGCCTCATTGCTCTACTTCCGGCCGGGCCGCTCCGCCGATGCACTGTGCAACGACACGGACCCGCTCGCCCCATGGAGTTTGAACACCCTCAACTCCCGGCTGCGCGGCCTGCGCAGCGCCCTGGGCAATGACCCTGCCGGGAACCCGTACGTTCCGCGCCGCCGTACGGGCGACGACCCCTACCGCCTCTCCCCCGCAGTGCGGTGCGACTGGACCAGGTTCCTCCAGCTCGCCGAGCGCGCACTGCCCCAAGGACCAGCGGGGCTGCCGGATCTGGAGAAGGCCCTCGGACTGGTGCGAGGGCGGCCCTTCGGTGCAAGGCCGCTGCCGTGGGCGGGACCCTTCCAGCAAGAGATGATCACGAGGATCGTCGACGTCGCCCACACAGTGGCCACGCACCGCACCTCGAAGGGACCGCACCACGACCTCACCGCGGCCCGGCAGGCCATCTCGACGGGCCTCGAAGCTGACAACAGTGCCGAGCTCCTTTACAGGGACTGGATGCGGATCGAACATGCGGCCGAAAACCGCTCCGGCCTACACACCGCGATCACGCAGGTTCAGCAGGTCAACCGGTCACTGGACTGCGATCTTGAAGTGGAAACGGAGCAGCTGATCAGCGATCTCCTCAACGGGAACGGCTTGGCGCTGCGCAAAGCGCTGTAGCCGGGTGCGCAGTGTGCTCCACCGGTGGGCGGCCACGTCCCGGGCTGCGTAGGCGAGCAGTTTGTTCACGGCCGCCTCGTTCGACGCGGGCGGCCGGGTCTGCCAGCTCTCCCGCGTTTCCCGTACGGTCTGCGCAACCGCGTGCACGTGTGCGGCAAGAGTGTCGTCCAGCGCGCTTGTGCCCCCGTCCTGCGTCGGCCGGTGACAACGACGGGCCCTTGGAACGGGTACAGGGGCATGCCGCCCCAGGCGCTCGCCAGGGCCCAGACGGTGAGGTTCTCGGGGAGTCCGTAGCCTCGGCCCGCGCCGTGAATGTGCATCACGACCCGCGTGGGAGGCCGCCTGGTCGGAGGTGCCGGGGGGCCGGCGAGCGTACGGATCACTGAATACGCATCCGCCTGCGGGAGGTCGAAGTCGATAACGGTGGCGTCCGTGTCAATGGGCAGGGCTCGCGTGTCTTCCTTCGAGAGGATGTTGGGTGCGCACTGTCCTCGGGGCGCGGGTGCGCATTGGTCTACGTGGCCGGTCGGCCAGCTGGAGGCTGCGCGCGGCCAGCCGCAAGGATCCCGGCCCGGTGCCGGGCAGGCCGTAGTACACGCACTCCAGGCGCAGGCCCTCGCCGAGGGCTTCGGGAGAGGGGAACTGCTCCAGCGGGATCTCGACCTCGTTCTCTGGCCGGATGCCGGTGCGGTCGTGCCACACGAACGAGTCACCGTTGCTGGTGAAGACCGCACTCCAGCAGAAGATGGAGCCGTGATGCGCCGTAAACCATCTGCCAAGGTCGCCACTGCCGGGGTGACCCACACCAAGCTCGCCGTCGAGGACGAGCTGGAGTGGCTGTTCCGCGAGCAGCCCACCGAGGACTACGGCATTGACGCGCATGCCGAGGTTGTCGACGGCGAGGACGTCCGTGGTCGGCTGCTGGCGCTGCAGATCAAAAGTGGGATGAGCTGGTTCCGGGAGACGGCGCCAGAGGGTTGGTGGTTTCGGCCGGACATCGAGCACGTGGCCTACTGGCTCAACCACTCGCTACCGGTGGCTGTGGTGCTGTACCACCCGGAGACGAAGCGCTGCCACTGGCAGTTGGCGAATCGAAAGACGCTCCAGCAGACATCCACCGGCGGCTGGAAGCTCCTGGTGCCGGAAGCCCAGGTGCTGGATGCTACCGCCCGAAAGGCCCTCCGGGAGGCTGCCGAGGGCGATCCATACGAGCTGCGTATCCGTGAATTGCAGCTGGCCAAGCCATGGATGGAGCTGCTGGCCAACGGCAAGCGGCTGGTGGTCGACATGGAGGAGTGGATCAACAAGGGTTCAGGACGAGGCGACATTCGTCTAGGCATAGACAACGAGGACGGCGAAGAACCCGAGAAGCTGGCCAGTTGGGGTGTGTTCCTTGGTCTCGCCAGCTACGCCGAGGTGGTGCCGAAGCTGTTCGCGTGGGCTGACGCCCACGTGCACCCGGAGACGTACGACGGGACGGAGTATGACCAGTACAGAGCAGATTGCAGTATTTGGGACGATGAGTATGAGGTCTTCGCGGCGGCGCCGTTCGAGGAGTGGAAGCGAGACTTGAATACGGAACGTATCCGGCCGTACCGCAACGGCGGTGGTGAGGTCGACTTCTACCGGCTTGAGCTGACGCTCAATGAGCTGGGCAAGGCGTTCTTGGTGGTGGACAGGTTCGGGATGAAGGGTGGGAGGGTGCTCACGGGTGAGGACCTGTGAGGAGAGTGCGTTGCCCTGGTCCGGGCGGTTCCGGCGGACGCGCAGGGCGCGGTCGTTGTCGGTCTAGGTGACGTGCAGGCTCTTGAAGTCGTTGATCACGGCGAGTCGTCCTTGGGGGTGGAGGCGGTTCAGGGGGCGGCCAGATGGAGGGATGTCATGCGTCGGAAGGCGACGCGCGGCGCCCACTGGGCAGGGGCGGTGATGTTCAGGCGGAGGGGGCGTTTGAGGAGGCCGGCAAGGAGGGTGGCGGCTTCCATGCGGGCGAGAGCGTTGCCGAGGCAGTAGTGAATTCCCGCGCCGAAACCGAGATGCGTGGACGGACCGGTCGCGGTTGTGGTGCCGGATTCGCGCGGGCCGCGGCGGCGGCGGACGTCGAACACATGAGGATCGGTGTACTGGGCGGGGTCGTGGTGTGCGGCGCCGATCAGGAGGTGCACCATTTCGCCTGCGGGTACGGGGATTTCGCCGAGGTGGGTGTCGGCGGCTGCGACGCGGCTGATGAGATGGATGGGAGCGTCGTAGCGCAGTACTTCTTCGATCGCGTCCGGTATCAGTTCGGGTTGCGAGCGTATGGCGTCCATTTGGGACGGGTGCTCGAGCAGCAGCCGGATGATATTGGCGAGCAGATGCGATGTGGTTTCCAGCGCTGCCAGGATCATGAACAGGGCGAGGGAGTGGACTGCTGCGTCGGCGGCGTCGCGGTCGGCTTCGTGCGCGTCCCAGGTGCGGATCCACTGCGAGACGGGATCGTCGCCGGGTCTCGTTCTGCGTTCCTTGATGAACTCGCGGAAGTACGCCCGCAGTTGGGCTGTTGCTGCATCGGAGAGGGCGAGGTCGCTTGCCGTGGGGAACAACTCCTGTGTGTGTACCTGGTCATGGGTCAGGGTGCGCAGGAGTGCATAGTCGGCCGGGGGCAGGTTCATCCAGTGTCCGATGGTGATGACCGGGAGTTCCTCGCTGACCTGGGTGACGAAGTCCGCCGCCCCGTCGTGCAGTCGTTCGGTGAAGTCGTTTAGAAGGTGGTCGACCGCTTTTTCTACCGTGCGGTGCAGCGCGAACAGCGTGCTCTGGTCGAAGGGGTTGCCGAGGGTCCTGCGTATCCGGGTGTGGTGGGGCGGGTTGAGGAGTGGCAGCGTCTGGCTCATTTGTAGTGAGGCGGGTGAGCGCCACCGGGTGTTGTTGGACTGGCGGGAGCGCCAGGCGCGGTCCGGGACCGTCCATGTTTTGTCGCGCAAGATGGAATGGCAGAGCTGGTAGGACGTGACCAGATTTCCGCCCCAAGGTGCCGGAATTACCTCGCCCATGGCTGTTAATTGGGTGTATATGGGCAGCGGATTTGTTTGGCCGTTGCTTGTGCGTAGCCGGGAGAAGAGCTGGATCAGCGCGCGTCGCGGGTTGATTGACGGCGCAGCCGCAGCGGAATCCAAGGGGGCTCCTTCTCGCAAGATCTCACCTTAATCGCGGAGCCGTGCCTACCCTTACAGTTGAACGTTCATGCACAAGACCTGGTCTGGTGCCTGTTGCGCGAATCACGTTTTGACTGCGCCAAGAGGCCGTGCTGTGTCTTTTCTGTGTGCCGCACTCCGGCGGTCTCTGCGACCCGGCTGTCAATGGGACGCATCGCCAACGGTCCGGGGCGGGGTCAATAGGGGACCTTGCACGCGGGGCGAGCGGCAGCATCCGACTCTGTCCGATAGTGGGGGAAGTCATTCACCGTCGCAGGGAGAACCGCCCGCCAGGTGACGGGCTGGGGGAAAGCAGATTGGGCCCGGCCACCGCACGCTATTTCAACTGTACGGTTGCCGGGCGCGGGTGCAGGGTGATGGTCGCCTCACTCGTCGGCAGCGTCTGGTTTCGGCTGTCCCTCGAGGAGGAATTCGGTGTAGAGCTTTTCTCCTCGGTCTACCGAGAAGTCGACGAAGGGGAGGACCTCTGGAACTGCGATCGCACCGAGGAGGTTCTGGTAGGCCCGCGACACGTGGGTCTCGACGTGGTCGAGGCCGCCGTCGAGGACGATCGCGGTGAGCACCAGTCCGGACCATGTGCCGGGGATCTGCCGGGCCTGTTCTTCGGGGATGACGTGGGGCCGCAGTTCACCTTTTTGCTGGGCTTCTGTCAGCTGACCGGTGTTGAAAATGACCCAGTCCGGCCAGGGGGTTCCGTATTCCTCGCTGGAGCCGTATTCGAAGGAAAGTTTCAGGGCGGCGAGGAGTGCGTCCTCGCGGGCGATTCGGTGTGCCAGGATGATGCCGATGTCATAGATTTCTTGGACTTTGAGGCGCTGCGGACGGAGCCCGTCCATCGTCAGGGTGTTTTCCATGATGTGCCTCGCTATGTCCCTTTTCCCTCCGGGGAAGTAGTTGTAGAAGAATCTTTTGTTCGATTCCGCTTCGAGGATGATGTCACTGAGACTCGCTCCTCGGTATCCCTTTGTGATGAATTCGCGCGCTGCAGCGTTGGTGATGCGCGCCTTCGCGTCGATCGCGCGCTGCTGGATCTTACGGGTCGTCTTCTGTTCGGTCATTTCTCGCCTTCGCCGCCCATCCATAGGCTGGGACCGGTGTCCTGCCTATGGATGGCTCATTTCGGGGTGCCCGCCCGGGGTGGGCGCTGCAGCAGCCTGTTTATACAGTGATCACGTGCAGGGGTATTCGTTCCAGCGCTTTGCCGCACTTCGGGCAGGGTGCAAGTTTCCGTAACTCGTGTGCGGTTCGCACGTCGAAAAATTGCAAGATCTCGCAGCCGTTCGGGCACACGGTATACCCGGAAATCAGTTCCCCGATGGGTGCCTGGATGCTGGTGGGGTTTGGCATGCCGGAAGAATTGGGTTCTGCGCACATTGTTCCTCCACGGTGGCGGGGAGCTGCTCGGCTGGGCGGGGAGCGGCTGGCGCGGTGGGTCGGGTCATGGCGTGTGCAGTTCCGGTCGGCTTGGCGTCGAGGGGCTCGCTGTGCAGCCGGCTGGGACCGGTGGGCGCAGGTGCGGGGGTGTGGTGTCCGTGCAGGGGTTCCGGGGTCGGGCTGGATCGGTACGCCGGCCGCCGCGCCGGTGGATCGCAAGGCGCTAGCGGTACGGCAATTTGCGCCCGATCCGGTAACAACTGGGCCTCCCGGTAATGGTGTGGTCACTGTTCGCTTGACGTGTCCCGGTTAGGGTTCCAGACTTGGCGCCGAAAAGGTAGACCGCACAGTCCCGTGTAGCCCACGCAGTACGAGGGTATCTCGGACATTTCGCCTCGCGGGAGGCGAGAGAGGTCGAGATCTGTGAGCGTCCGGCCCGATGACCGAGCTGGGAACTTGAGTCGTACTCCGGGGGATTCGCGGGCCTTGGGGGATACAGACCGAAGCGGTCGTCGACGGTCACGGCAGATGGGACTGCTCAGTCTCCTTAAGACCACATGGTCTCCGGAGGACGGCTGAGTCGCCGTCTGCTCGCCGCACCGCAGGGGGCCGCACCGTCAGTTCCGCTGACGACCCAGAGCAGCACGGGGAGATTGATGCTTTGCGATCGTGGCGCCGTGAAGTCGGCCGGCACGCGCAACGGCCGGCGGTTGCCGCGCCAGGCCGTGCCCTGAGCGGGCGGCGCTGACACCGCCGGTGGCCGGCTCTCCTGTGGACGCCCTCCCTTGATGCCTGACGATCTCTGTTGGCCCAGAGGTGGTCGGGGCGTTGGGTGCCCACGCTGTACACGGCCCGCAGATGCGCGGAGTACATGTGATGAAGGCGGCCGCCCCCTGTTGGCCCAGGGAACGGCCGCCCGTAGCGACTCCAGCGAGGAGTCATCGCACCACCAGAACCGGATCAGTAACCAACCTGGGGCGCTCGAGGCGTGTTGGCACACGCCGCGCACAGGATAGGCCACGGCGCCCGCTCACGCAGGTGCCCGTCGGCCGTCGTGTGCCGAGCACCCAGCACCTCACCATGGAGGCTGCTGTGTCTTTCCCTTTTCGACGCCGTCCCGCCGTTGCCGCGAGGTACGGCGCGACCCGTTGCGCCCCTGAGGCCATCGTTCCCGCGGCCCGGCCGGGCAGCCCTGACCGCGAGGCACACCACGGTGCGCGCTGACAGCGGAGTCTGGCACCGCGCCTGAGCCGGTCCTCCTGACTTCCGGGCTCAACTACCGCCTGATGGCGGCTGTTTGAGCGCGCCGAGTGTCCAGCACGGCTTCCGGCTGCACGGCCGTGTGCTGCTGACGCTTCGCTCCCCGGTTTTCACGCCAGTGCCCTCGCGTTCGTGCCCTGGGCCGAACTCTGGCCCCGTTGCCCGCCCCCCACCAGTCCCGGCGCCGCCTTTCGGTGTCCTGGACTGCCCTCGGGAGTTGCCGTGCCATCGACCGACCTGCCTGCCCGTCCCTCCCCCGTCCGCCTCCCGGTTTCTGCCACGCGACCACGCCAGCCCAGCGCCGTCTGGGTGCTGGTCGTGGGGGCAAGCGCCGTGCGCGCAGCCGGTTTCGCCTACCCCTTTTTGTCCTACCGCCTGAGTGAACTGCACTTTCCCGCCCGGAGCGTCAGCGGCGTCCTCGCGGCCTTCGGCGTCGGCTGGCTCGCCGGCCAACTCGTGTGCGGACGGCTCGCCGACACACTGGGGCGCCGGACCACCTTGGTGAGCGCCCTGCTGGTGTCCGCCGCGGTGCTGCCGCTGCTCGCGCAGGCGACGGCGCCGGTCGCAGTCGGCGCGGCCGCCGTCATCGCAGGGATGTGCTACGACGCTCCCCGGCCGGTGATCTCGGCGTTCGTGGCCGACGAGATCACCGACGAGGCCACACGCGCCAGGATCACCGGCTGGCGGCATTTCGGCATCAACGTCGGCGCCGCGACCACGGGTGCCGTCGGCGGTCTGCTGGCGGATTCCGCCGGCCTGTCGGCCCTTTTCTGGATCAACGCCATGGCCTGCGCCGTGTTCGCCGTCGTTGTCCTGGCCGTCCTGCCCGGCGACCGGCCCGCGCCCGAGCCGGTCGACCTCGCCGCCGGGCCGGTGAGGGATGGCCGGCTGTGGCTGCTGTGGCTGGCCAGCGTCCTCGCATTCATCCCGGTGGCGGGCGTTTTCAGCATCCTGCCGCTGCTGATGGAGCACTCCGGCCTGCCGGCGTCCGCGTACGGCTGGACGCAGGTCGCCAGCGGCGCAACGGTCCTGCTGCTGTCCGTGCCGGCCACCGACTGGCTGGCGCGCCGCACCGGGTCCTCCTCCATGGTCGGGGCTGGCCGCCAGTTCCCTGGTGCTGGGTGCGGGTATCGGCTGCGCGGGCCTGGCCTCGTCGGCACTGCAGTACGCCGCGGCGGCCGCGGCGGCAGTCCCGGGCGAGATCACCGCCATCGTCGCCGCGCAGGCGGTCGTGGACCGGATCGCAGCGCCGCGCGCGCGGGATGTACGCGGGCGTGTGGGGCACCAGCCTGGCCACCGCCGTGATCTGCGCCCCTGTCCTCGCCTGCTGGGCGCTCGCCCAGGGCGGCCCCGGCCTCGTCGCCCTCGCGACCTTCTCCTGCGGTGCCGTCACCTGCCTGCCGCTGGCCGTGCTCGTCAACCGGCACCGCACACGGCAGCCGATTTCCTCCACCGCCCCACGATGAAAGGAACACCTCTCATGCGCACCATGCCCCGCTTCGTCCGGCACACGCTGCCCGTCGCCCTCGGTGGCGCGCTCGCCGCTGCCGCTGTGTCCACCACGCCGGCCGCCGCCAACAGCGGCTGGTGGTACAGCACCAACATCGGCGCCAGCGGTTACTTCACCTCGAACGGTGACAAGGTCACCGCCTGCGACATCAAGGTCGACGGCTACATGGCCCTGGTCCAGATCCTCACGGTCAACGACAGCCTCGTGTACCGCATGGTCGACACCAAGGTCGACGGGAAGTGCACCACGAAAGTCACGACCTCTTCGACGGCCAGCCCTACAAGATCGAAGTGTGCGTGGTGAAGACGGGCGGAAGGCCCGCCTACTGCTCCCCCGCGCACCAGTTCACGGCCTGACCGGCTGATGCCGCGTTCCCGGCGCTGCGGTCCCGCAGATGTGCTGCGTCCGGGACCGGCTCGCTTCCCCACGCCTGCCGTTTCTCCTCGTGGAGCCACCTCCATGCTGCCCTCGGCCACCGTCACCAGCGCCGCGCCTGCGGCCACCTACCGCAGTGTGCTGCGGGCTCCGTATGCCACCCGGCTGCTGCTCAGTACGCTGCTGGGCCGGTTGCCGTCCGGGATGGCGCCGCTGGCGGTCGTCCTGGCGGGAGCGGACCGCGACAGCTACGGCGCCGCCGGGGTCCTGGCCGCCGTTTACCTGGTAGCCAACGCCGCCGGAGGACCTCCGCTTGGCCGACTCGCCGACCGACTAGGGCAGCCGAGCGTGCTGACGGTGAGCGCGGTGGTGGCCAGCGCCAGCTTCGGTCTGCTCCTGGCCGACCGCACCCAACTGCTGGGGGCGGTGGTTGCCGGTCTGGCCCGGCCGCCGCTGGATGCGACATTGCGGGCGACCCTGCCGAGGCTGATGCCCGACCGGGCACACGAGCGGGTCGCGTTCTCCCTGGAAGCCGCGGCCCAGGAACTCATCTACATCGTCGGGCCGTTGCTGGTGGCGGGTCTGGCCAGCCTGGTGTCCGCGCAGGCAGCGCTGATGGCGACCGCGGCGGCGGGACTTGCCGGGACCCTGCTGGTGGTCAGCACCCCGCCAGCACGGGCCTTCAAGCCGCGGCCGCGCGCCGCCGGCTGGCTAGGCCCGCTGCGTCACCGCGGTCTGCGGCGCCTGTATGCGGCCATGGCGTGTGCCGCGCTGCCCATGGGGGCGATCGTCCCGGTCGCAGTTTCCTACGCCGAGCGTCTGCATGCCCCGACACTGGCCGGGCTGCTGCCCGCGGTGGTGTCCGTCGGTGCTGTCGCCGGCGGTCTCGCCTACGGCACGCGGTCCTGGCCGGGCTCGATGCCGTTACAGCTGACGGTGCTGTGCGCCGGGTGGGCGGCGGGCTGGCTGCCGCTGCTGGCCATCACCGGCCGGGCGTCCGTGGTCGCCGCCTGCCTGCTGCCCGGTGTCGTCATGGCGCCCCTGCTGGGCACCGCCTCCCTGATCACCGCCCGGCTCGCTCCCGAAGGGATGGCCACCGAGGCGAGCGCACTGCTGGTGGCGGCGCTGGACGTCGGCTGCGCGATGGGAACGGCCGCCGCCGTCCTGCCCGTAGGGGTGTGGCTGCTGCCGGCCGGCGGCGCAGCCGCCCTTGCCCTGCTGATCGGGCCCGCCCTGAGACGTCCCCGCCTTCCGCAGGCTGCGGCCCCGCCCGTCCGGGAGGCCGCATGACTCCCCTGCCCGCCCCTCGCACGTCCTATCCGGAGGTCTGATCCCATGCCCATGCCCACCCGCATACCCGCCGCTACTCCCGCACCGCAGCCGCCGTATCTGGCCGCGCTGCGCTTCGACGTCATCCACGGCCTGAGCGGCCGTCCGAAGACCCTGCCGTCGAAATGGCTCTACGACACCTCCGGCAGCAAGCTGTTCGAGCAGATCACCCGGCTACCGGAGTACTACCCGACCCGCACCGAGCGCGCCCTGCTCGGCAAGGCCGGGCCGGCCCTCGCGTCCGTCACCGGTGCCCGCAGCCTGATCGAGCTGGGCTCGGGGTCCGCGGACAAAGCGAGTCTGCTGCTGACCGCGCTGGCCGCGACCGTGACCACGTACGTGCCCGTCGACGTCAGCGCCAGCGCACTCGAGGACGCCACCCGCAGCCTGACGGCCGCGTTCCCCCAGGTGGTGATCGCCCCGCAGCTGGCCGACTTCGCCGCCCCGCTGGAGGTGGAGGTTGCCGGGCCCCGGCTGGTCGCCTTCCTGGGCGGCACCTTCGGCAACCTGCTGCCCGACGAGCGCGGCCGGTTTCTCACCTCGCTCGCCTCCCGCCTGCTGCCCGGGGACTACCTGCTGCTCGGTGTCGACCTCGTCAAGGACCCGGCCGTCATCGTGCGGGCCTACGACGACGCGGCCGGGGTCACGGCCGCCTTCAACCGCGGGATCTTGCACCGCATCAACCGGGAGCTGGGCGGAGACTTCGACGCCGACGCGTTTGAGCATGTGGCCGTCTGGGACGAGGCCAACGAGTGGATCGAGATGAGGCTGCGCTCGCTGCGCGCGCAGACCGTCACCCTCGCCGAGCCCGGTCTGGCCATCCACTTCGACGCGGGTGAGGACCTGCGCACGGAAGTGTCCGCGAAGTTCCGACCCGAGACCTTGGCCGGGGAGGTCGAGGCCGCCGGGATGCAGCTGCGCGCGCTGTGGACCAACCCCGATCACCTCTTCGGACTCGCCCTCATCTCCCCCGACCTGCCCGTGCCTTCACGGCCCTGACCCGGCGGCGCCCACCCGCCGCGGCCCCCGGCCGCCACCTCCAATGAAGGGATATTGATGACCTCCCCCACAGCATCCGCAGCGTCCCGTCCTCTGCTCGTCCTGGGGGCCGGTGCGCGCCCCTACCGGGAACACGGGCTGAGCCGGCTCGCCGCCGCCGGACCGCTCGTGCTCGCCGACCCCGAACCGCCCGCCTGGATCCGCCCGTACGTGGATGAGCAGTTGGCCATCGACCTCGCCGACACCGAGGGTGCCGCGATGGCCGTCAAGGCGGTCGCCGCGCGCACCCCGCTGGCGGGGGTGTGTACCTATCTCGAGCATCACGTCGAGCTCACCGCCCATTTGGCCGCGGTGCTGGGTCTGCCCGGCACTCCGCCTGGGGCGATGGCGGCCTGCCGCGACAAGGCCCTCACCCGCGCCCGTTTCGCCGAGCACGGCGTCCCCTCCGCCCGGTCCGTGCCGGTCGACGATGCGGACGAAGCCGTCGAGGCGGCCCGCCGCATCGGCTATCCCGTCGTCGTCAAGCCGCGCGGGATGGGCGGCAGCGCCGGCGTGGTGCACGCCGACCACGACGTGGCCGTCCGAGAAGCTTTCTACGCCGCCCTGTCGGCGACGGTCATCGGGCTGGAGGCCTACGCCACCCGCGGGGTGCTGGTGGAGGAGTACCTCGAGGGCCCGGAGATCAGCGCGGAGACCGTCGTCGTCGACCACCAGGTGCACATCGTGGCCATCACCCGCAAACAGCTGGGCCGCGAGCCGCGGTTCGTGGAGACCGGGCACATGGTGGATGCCCGCGATCCGCTGCTGGGCGACGATGCGGTCACCCAGGCGGTCACCGACGCCGTGCGGGCCCTGGGCATCGAACGCGGCGTGCTGCACGTGGAGGTGCGACTCACCGGACGCGGTCCGGCCCTGATCGAGGTCAACGGCCGCCCCGGCGGGGACCTCATCCCGCTGCTGGTGGAGGAGGCCACCGGCATCGATCTCATGGCGGCCGCTGCGGCCCTCGCCTGCGGTACCCGGCCCGAGCTTTCTGCGACCCGGCAGCGGGCGGCCGCGGTGCAGTTCCTTCTCCCCGCCTTCACCGGCCGCCACGGACCGGTGCCTCCCCTGACCGACCTGCGCGCCCAGCCGTGGCTGGAGCGCCTGGTGTGGACCCGCCACCTGGGCGAGAAGGTCACGGCCCCGCCGAAGTCCACGATCGGCGACCGGCTGGCGCACTGGGTGGTCACCGCCGACACCCCCGAGGAATGCCGGCAGCACCTCAACCAGGCGCTGCTGGAGGTCTGCGCCCCCACCGCCTTCACCGGGCACACCACCGGCTGCACCCGCTGAACCACCCCTCTGTCGCCCGCTTCTGCTGTTCGTCCCCCCTGCTGCTGGGAGCCGTCATGCCTCTCCTCTCCGCCCCCGCCCCCGCCCCCGCTGGTGCGCTGGCCGACGCTGTCACCGGCGTGGCGGCGGTCGTCGCCCCCTACGACGGCGCCGGCCCCTACCCGCCCGCTTTCGCCCGGCACGGCTGGCGGACCGTCGCCGTCGTACCCGAGCCGAAAGCCCGGCCCCTCGCCTACCACGAGGCGCCCGTGCCAAGGGAGTTCACGGCCACGATCGTGCACCGGGGGCTGCGGCGCACGGTCAAGGCACTGCGCGCGATGGGGGTTTCGGCGGTCGTCGCGGGCAGCGCCGGCGGCATCCATCTGGCCGAACGGATTGCCTGGCAGCTCGCCCTGCCCGGCGCCGACCCGGTCTCCTGGCTGCTGCGCTGCGATCGCGGCGCACAGGCTCAGGCGCTCGCCGCCCACGGTGTTCCCGCGCCGCGCGGCATCCGCACCACGAGCCTGGCCGACGCTCTGGCCTGGGCGAAGGCGTGCCCGCTGCCCGGCTATCTCCTCGCCCCGGCCGCGACCGGTATCCCTGTCGAGGCGGTGGCCTGCACGAGCGAGCTGCAGATCAGCAGCGTCTGGCCGGCCCTGCGCCGCCTGGCGGCGTTCTACTCCGGTTCCGCCCACCTGGTGCTGACCGAGCCGCTGCCGCTTCGGCAGTACACCTTCAACACCAGCACCACCGCCCGCCCCGGCCAGCGGCCGGAGCATGCCGTCACCGACGCGTGGGCGGAGACCTGCGGCGCGGACGGGCAGATGGAGCGCACCGACCTGATGCCCGCCGGCGGTCTGCTGACGCGGGCCCTGTCAATGGCCGCGGCACGGGCGCTGGATGCGCTCGGCGTGGTGTGCGGCCCGGCCACCCTGCGCCTGGCCTACCCGACCGGCGAGGGGATGGACGCCGCGGACGGCCCCATGGTGATCTCCGCGGTCGCCGCGCCGGTGACGACCCTCGCCGACCAGGCGCTGGCCGCGGCCATGGGCCGGGACCGCTACACCGACGTTCTGGACGTGTGGATCCCGCCCTCTCCCGCCCCACTGGTGCCCGCCCCCACCGGGCAGCACATCGTCCGGGCCCGTCTGCACCTCTCCCCCGCGACCCGGCCCTGGCTGGGCCGCTTCCTGCGGCAGCTGCCGACCGTGGCCGCCGTCCGCGAAAGCCCCGAGCCACGCACCTCCCCAAGCGCCCCCACTCCTGCGGCCGATGAGGTCGTGCTTTCCGGCGATCCGCGGGAGACGGAACGCGACTACCGGCTCATCCGGGCGCTGGAGCGCACCGAGCAAGTCCTGAACGACCGGCCGTGAGGCCCGGACTCGCCATCTCCCGCCCGGAAAGGGGCTCTTGTGATCACGTCTCAGCCGTCCTGGGCGGCCCTGCGGCTCGACCATGCCCTCGCGGTCAGCCGCGCCGAACAGCGGGCCGCGCTCGGCCTGTACCTGCCCGTCGGCTACCCCACCCGGCAAACTAGCCTGGACGCCCTGCATCTGATGGCCCAAAGCGCTGACTTCCTCGAGTTGGGCGTCCCGCACACCCCCGCACACCTGGACGGTCCGCTGATCCAGCAGGCCGCCGCGCAGGCCCTGGCGCAAGGGTTCGTCATGCAGGACCTGTTCGATGCCGCGGTCGAGCTGACCGCTTCCACCACCACCGCCCTGCTGGTCATGTCCTACTGGCAGCCCATCGCCCGGTACGGCGCCGAAGCGTTCGTGCAGAACCTCGCGGCCGCCGGCGCCGCCGGCGTACTGATTCCCGACCTGCCCGCGGACTGCGCCGCCCACTGGCGGCACCTCATGGCGGAGGCGGGCCTGCACCCCATCACCCTGATCCCGCCGCACGCCAGCGCCGCTCACCTCGCCTTCCTCGCCACCTGCACCAGCGGCATGGTCTACGCCCCCGCCACACCCGGCCTGACCGGGGCCCGCCGCCCCCTGAGCCCATACCTGCCGCGGCTGGTGCACAGGCTGCGCACCGCCACCGGCCTGCCCGTCGCCGTCGGTATCGGCATCAGCAGTCCCGCCCAGGCCACCCAGGCCAGCGCCTACGCGGACGCCGTCGTCGTCGGCTCGGCGGTCATCCGCCGCATGCACGGCCAGCCCGACGCGGCCGCCGTCGCCGCGGCCCGGGCAGCGAGCGACTTCGCCGCCGGTGTCCGACGCGCCCACACCTCCCCGGCCTGACCCCGACAGCACTTCTTGAAGGAGGAACACTTCACATGCCCCGCCCCGCTCTGCGGCCCCCACGCCAGCGCCTGGCGACCGTCCTCGCCCTCGCCATCAGCACTGCGGTCGCCCTGTCCGCGTGCAGCGGCGCGGGCGGCGACAGCCAGCACACCACCGTCACCTCACCGGCCAAAAGCCGTGCCGCCGCGGGCGTCATCGACGCCACCACCGCCAAGGAGGTGGTGGACGCCTACCAGACGGCGAACAACGCAGCCAACGCCCGCCAGGACGCAGCCTCCTTGGCGAAGATCGAGGCCGGGATGGCCTACGTCCAGGACCGGGCCGACTACCAGCAGTGGAAGACCTGGCCCGTGAAGGAGCAAAAACGCTCCGCCAGCAGCTTCCGCTACGAGCAGCGCACCTACTACATCCCCAAGGCGCCCACCACCTGGTTCGCGATGACGGCCACCAGCAGCGACCCGACACACGCGCGCGGCATGTTCGTCTTCGACAAGCGCGGCGGCCGCTACAAGATGGTGGCCGCCGTCTACGCCGCTGACAAGATGCCGATCCCCAAGATCGCCGTCGACTCCCGGGGGCTCGCCACCGCCGTCGCCCCGGCCCGCAAGGTCGGCGCGCTCGCCCCCAAGGACGTCACGGCCGCCGTGACCGATCTGTACGTCACCGGCGGCACCAAGCACGGCCGGCAACTGGCACCCACCCCGGCCAGTAAGGCCGCCGTCCGGCTGCACGACGACCGCAACCGGGGGGAACGGGGCAGCTGGCGTACCGCCAACTACTTCTCCGCCCAGCCCGCGCACCCGCAGGTGTATGCACTGCGCACTGCTGACGGCGGCGTCCTCGCGCTCGCCCCCGGCGCCTACACCATCGAGTACCTGCACACGCGGTACCTGCACGGCGGACTGATCATCCCCGGCCCCCAGGAGGCCGTCTACAACGCCAACCACCGGCCGGTGATCACTGACGAATATCAGGGCGAGGCCCTCGTCGCGCTGTCCCCGACCCAGGCGACGCTGATCGCCCGGGCCTTCCGGCTGGTCGACTCCCGATGAGCAGCGACGAGAACACCCCCGGCCCCGGCTCAGCGGCACCGCCCTGGGCCCCAGGGTACGGCGCGCACCCGCAGCCCGAGCGGATCGCCTGGTACTCCGTGGACAACCCGGCCCGCACGTCGCCCGATCCTCCCCGCCCCAACTGCTCGCTCGCCGCGGCTGGTTGCCGCACGCGGGACTGGCGTCGCGCTGTCGGTGCTGGCCTGTCTCACCGCACGCGCGCTCCCCCCGGCCACTGACGTGCCCTCAGACACCCCGCACCCGATCTCCCGCCCCGATTCCCACCGCGCCGCGCCGCGCGCCCGTTTGGAAGGTGACCGCCATGACCCTGACCCCGACCATCGGCTGCCCCTACCGTCTCGATGCCACCGGCTCCGACATCCAGGGCGAGGCCGCCGCGCTGCGCGCTCTCGGCCCGGCCGTCCGCACCGTCCTGCCCGGGGACATCCGCGTCTGGACCGTCACCGACCCGGGCCTGATCCGCCGGCTTCTGGTCCACCCCGACATCTCCAAAGACGCCCACCAGCACTGGCCCGCCTACATCACCGGCGAGATACCCGCCGGTTGGCCGCAACGGGTATGGGTCGATGTCCGCAACCCTTTGACGGCCTACGGAGACGAGCACACGCGGCTGCGCCGCCCCCTCGCCCAAGCGTTCAGCCCCCGCCGGGTCCGCGCGCTGATCCCGCAGATCGAGACCATCACCGGCCAACTCCTCGACGAGCTCCAGACAGTCGGCCCGGGTGAGGTGGTGGACCTGCGGGCCCGTTTCACTTGGCGGCTGCCGCTGCTGGTCATCGACAAGCTGTTCCAGACGCCGGCGCACCTGCATGAGGCGTTCCGTGATGCGGCCGGCTCGCTGTTCGCCACCGACCTGACCCCGCAGGCCGCGAAAGCTGCCCACGGCCGGGTCTACGCCCTGATCTCCCAGCTGATCGACTATAAGAGGGCCCACCCGGGGGACGACCTCAGCAGCGACCTGATCGCCGCACGCGACGCCGGGAGGATGAGCGAGCAGGAGCTCGCCAACAGCTTCGTCCTCATCATCAGCGCCGGACACGAAACGACCGTCAATGCACTGGGTCACGCCGTGGTCAACTTGATCACGCACCCGGAGCAGTTGGCGCTCGCGACCAGCGGCCAGGTCTCCTGGCGGCAGGTCGTCGAGGAAACCCTCCGCCACCAGGCCCCCATCGCCACGATCATCCTGCGTTTCGCGGCGCGCGAGGTCATCGACGACATCACCGGCGTGATTTTCGCCGCCGGCGACGCCATCGCCATCAGCTACGCCGCCGCCGGACGCGACCCGGCCACCCACGGACCGAACGCCGACATTTTCGACGTCACCCGGCGCACCGCTCCGCAGCACCTTGCGTTCGGCTACGGAGCCCACCTGTGCGTCGGCGCCGAGCTCGCCCGTATCGAGGCCCGCATCGGCCTGCAGCAGTTGTTCGCCCGGTTCCCGTCCCTGCGCCTGGCCGTCGAGCCCAGCGGACTGCAGCCGCTGCCCAGCTACATCTCCAACGGCCACCAGCGCCTGCCCGTCCACCTCGGCCCCCACAGCCAGTGACTCTGCCGCCGGGAGCCGGCCGGCCCCCGACAAAGGAACCTCACCCCGCGGCACCGGCGCCGCAACGGCCGTCGGTCACCCCGCCGATCACGGGCGGGACAGCGCACAGAGCAGGAGAGCGATGAGAGGGAGTTGATCAGTCGGGGCGGGTCCGGCTCTTGTCAGGAGCCTCATCCCGCCCTGGCCGACGTCGGGTGCGTCACCACCTGACCTCGTCGGCCGCCTGCCACCGCCGGTGATCGGGCGTCACCCCGTTTCCCGGCGAAGAACCCCGGTTGTCAGCCGGGGCTACCGCGACGCGAGTCCCCTTTGTCAGAGGGCACTTCGCGTTTTCTACGAGTCGGAACCGAGTATGCAATACGCCCTTGTCTCCTGTCAGCCTGATTCCCCGCGCCACCGGCAGGCCGCACCGCCCGCCGCCCCGGTCACTGCCGCCCACCGTCCAGCTCGGTGTTGGACACCTGCTCCGGCCGAGACGATCACGCACACCGCGTCCCGGCGCACCGGCCCGCGCGCGTGGCTGAGGGCATTGGAGGAGGCCGCCCGCGCGGGCCTTGTCCCCGGGGTCACCGCCACCACCAGGCGCATCGCCATGGTGCTCGTCGGCCGGATGGGCTTCGACACCGGGCACGCCCGATACGTGCTGACGGACGTCATGCAGCGCACCGGCCTGAGCCGCACCGCGGTGACCGATCACATCAGGCTGCTGCGCACCGCCGGCTGGCTCGCCTGGGTCGAGCACGGCTCCCACGCCAACGTCCGGCGAGGACGCGGGCTGCCCGGCTACGCGGCCACGGCCACCGTGTACGCGGCGACGATCCCGCCCGCCTACGACGCATGGGCGGGCAACCAGCTGGCCGGCACCGGCTACCGAGCCTGGGTCATCCGCCCCGGCCGCCGCAGCCCGGCACCGACAGCCCGGGCCGAAGGCGGGGGGAGGAAGACGGGACCAACGCGGACCCCTTCCCTTCGGTGGGTGAAGAAGGAGGGAAAGGCTCAGGTAGTGGGTGGTGAAAGAAGATCTACCGCGGGCACGGCAGTAGGCCAGAGCCGTCGACGCAAGAAGCGCCGCCTGACCGTGACCGGCTACACGATCACCGGTGAGCGGATCGAGCGGGCCCGCCAACTCGCCCGCGCTGTACGGCCTCTGGTGACGTGGGTGCAGCGCGCCACCCTCGACGAACTGTCGTGGGTGCTGCTCGACCTCGTCGCCCGCGACTGGACCCAGCCGCAGATCGTGCTCTGGCTCAACCGCCTCGGCCAGGACATCGGCGCGCCCCGCTGGCGGCCAAAAGCCCCACACCGGGTCATCGCCGCCGCCCTGCACCGCAAAGCCGCCCACGACGAGTGCACAGCCGTCCCCGGCGACCTGGCCCACGAAGAACGCCTTCCACCCGTGGCCCCGAACGCCGCCTTCCACCAGGCCGCCACCACGGTTCGCCACCAGTGCACCGGCGCCAGCGGGACGGACACGTCCGGCAACGGCTATGGCGAGCACGATGAGTTCCAGCCGACCGCTTGGGAGGTGGCACAGTTGCGGGAAGCCGCCAAGAGCGACCCGACACTCGTCCTCGCAACCGCCCGCATCCGCGGCCGCGCGGCCGCCATCGCCACCTACGGCACGATGGCCGTCCCCATCCTCGAAGCACCAGCCGCGTACACCGGCTTTCGTGCGGCAGGTTGACCCAGTCACGAAGGGCGAGACCGTCGACGTAATGGGTGTCGGCTAGACCGGGTCGCCTCGCGGCCGATTGCTCTGTCCGTGCACCCCGCGGACCAGCGATGCTGGTGAGCGCTCTTCCCGATCGAGGTGGAGACACTCGTCGAAGTCTGGCCGGCACAGCCAAGCACTCCGTCGTGACTGCAACTGGAGTGAAGTAGCCGTGAACACCGCCCGCATGTCACGGTGGAACCAGTCGACCTGGCCCCATGTTCCCTCAGGCGCCGAGGTGACTTGCACCCCTTCCGACCTCTTAATCCAATACGAGTACTCCTGAACAAGGGCTCGGAAGAACTGCCGAGTCGTCCTGCTTTTGCCGGGCAGATCTGTGATCCAGTCCGGGATGTCGCTCGTACGCCGTCTGAACAGAGCCACGCCGCATCGCCTCCCCTGGTCAGCCTCACGCCCGGAGCGGATCGGACGATTATGACAGTTGGCGGACCGCCTTCCCGGCCCGCTCGACCCGACGCTGGACGACTGGACCGACGTAGTTCCAGGTGCCGGTGTCCTCAAGAAGTACCTGAGCTGCTGCGGAGCAATCGACCCCCTTCGACAAGTAAACTTGTCAGCCGTCTAAGCGACAAGTACTCTTGTCGCTATGGATTCCGATCTGGACGCCTTCTGGCGTGACGTCATGACCCTGCAGGAGCCCCCCTACCGGGCACCCGGAGACGATGAAGTCCTGCAGCTCCAGGACCAGGTGGCGGAAGCCGCCCGCACCCTGGCCCAGGCGATCTCGACGCGGGAGTCCGCCTACCGCGCCGAGGGCCAGGAGGCCCCCAACGGCATCGCGATCTCGCCTGACTGGCAACTCGCGTACCTGTACGCCCTTCACGAGATCGAGGGCATCGCCCGCCGCCTTGCCGACAACACGGCCCGCACCGCCGGCGGCACCGGAGCGAGCTACGCCCAGCTCGGGGCTGCCTGGGGAATCACCAAGCAGGCAGCGCGGCTGCGCTGGCCCGGCGCCGTGCGCAAGCACGACGACACCAGCGGCGAAGGCGAACCGTTCGAGCTGCGGCTCGGCGGGGGTATCGCCGAGATCATCCAACTCCCCAACCAGGAAGGGTTCGTCTGGGAGGCCACCGGAGCCGACCGCGCCAGCGGTCAGTCCCCAGAGCTGTACGGAAGCCGGATCGAAGCCGCAGCTCACGCCGGCGCCTTCCTCGCCCGGCACGCGGTCCCGGGCGACGGCAGGGACGATCCCGACGCAGCGCACGCCGGCTGCTTCGAACCCCACCTCGGTTCCGACGGCTACGACGGCACCCCCCTCTGAACCCGCGCGGCGCGCAGCACACGGGATCACCGCCGACCTGGCGCACAGCGAGCACGCGAGACCGGCCCGGCCCGCGCAGGCCGTATAAGGAACGTCATGGAATTCCGCCCCATCCCCCGCGCAAGCGAGGCCTTCCAGCAGCCCGTCACGGCCGAGGACATCGAAACGATCACGCTTCGAGCCTTCGGCCGCACCGTCCGCGTCACTTCGGCGGTCGAGCTGGGAGGAGGCATGTACAACAACACCTACCGGCTCGTGGCGGACGGCCTCGACGGGCCGGTCATCCTGCGCATCGCCCCCGCTCCGGAACGCCAGTTCGCCAGCGAGCACGAGCTGATGCGCAACGAGTACGCCACCGTCCCCTTCCTCGCTCCTATCGCGGACCTTGTTCCGCGAATCCTGGCCGCCGACTGGTCGCAGGAGATCACCGGCCGGGACTGGATGGTGCAGAGCCACATCGAGGGCACCCCGGCCCCCGACCGTCTCGGCGACTACCCCCGCACCCTCTGGCACGGGTTCTTCGCCCAGCTCGGCACGATCACGAGGAAGATCCACGCCGTGACCGGTCCGCGCTTCGGGGCCGTCGCCGGACCCAGCTACGCCACGTGGAGCGAGGCGGTGCTGGCCTCCCTGTGCGCCATCGCGGACGATGTCAGCCGTGTCGGGTTGGACGCCACAGACGTACGCAAGGTCGCGGACCTCGCGGTCGAACACCACAAGGTCCTGGACGAGATCACCGAGCCCCGGCTGCTCACCGGCGATCTGTGGACCGTCAACACCATGCTCGCGGACGCGCCCACGCCGGTCATCAGCGGTGTCCTCGACATGGACCGCACCCTGTGGGGTGATCCGGCCGCAGACTGGAGCATCCGCATGGCCAGCGCCAAGCAGGACGAACGCACCGCGTTCTGGAAGACCTACGGCTCGCGTGACACTTCCACCGCCGCCACCTGGCGCAGCCTCGTCTACGAGGCCCGTCACCTGGGCGCCATCCGCCTGGAGCGGCATCGTCTGCACAAGGATCAAGGCGTCCGCGACAGCTACGCGTCCATGGCTGCCGTACTGAAGCAACTGACCTGACGAGAGGAACCGGCCGCGGGTGAGCCTGGCGGGGGCCGAAATGGGGGCGCCAACTCTTGTTCGCGAAGCACGAGTCGGAGCGCCCGGCTGGTCCGGGCGCCCAACACTGAGCAGTTGTGTGCTTCTGTGAAACCCATGGGCCCAGGGTTCAGCAGGAACTGGCATCCTGGATCTTGATACCCGTAACCGTCGCGTCAGAGTCGAACTCGATGTCCGAATTGGGGTTGAGACAGAAGTAGTGGGTCGTTCCGCGGTAGGTGTAGCGCAGCATGGCGCGGTCGTCGTTGCGGGAGTTGAATACCGCGTGTGAGCCGCGGCTCTGGGAGCCGAGAGTTTGGTAGTAACTGGTGATGTCCTGGTAGGCGGCGGTCGGGCTGTCGTGGAGCCAGTCGCTGGACGTCAGGTAGAAGCACACCTTGGGCCAGTCACATCCGTACTCGGACGATGCGGAGGCGGGCGTTGCGGCAAGCGTGACGAGGCTGGTGGCGGCGGCAATGCCGAGGCCGACGGCGGCAGAGAGTTTCTTCTGAAGCCTGGTCATCAAAGCGGTTCTCCCTGTTTCGCGTTGCACGGTAGGTGACCAGGGCAGCTTCTCTGTTGATCAGGCAGAGGTCTTGGACGAATGGGCAGTGCCCAAGAGCTGGCTCGAACCGGTCCTTGGCCGTTCAGCCGGTTCCTGGCTCTCTCAGGTGCTGGTGCTGTGGGTGCCTTGCCGACTGGTCTGGGGACCGGCTGGTCGGCCGTGCGGTTGTCACGCTGCGCCTTCAAGCGCCTGTGCGCGGGCCGACAGCGACGGTGATCTGGCGCAGGATCCAGTCGGCCTGCTCGTCGACGGTACGCGGCTCGTGACCGGTGATGATGACATGGCCGAGGCGGCCGCGATTGGATGCCGGCGGGCCCACGACTGCTCCCTCGGCTACGCGCAAGCGGACGGCTGGGATGGTGGCGTTCACCTCCGGCAGGCCGGTGACGGCGACCAGCCGGCCTGCGTGGGGCGCGGTCAGGAACCGGACGGTGGCGTACCCGCTGCGCGCTGAGGTGAGGGTGGCCGGTTGGCCGAGGGCGATGTCCCACAGCGTGCGCCAGCAGTCGGTGCCGAGCGCGTGCTGGATGAGGACGCCAATGTGTCCGGCGCCGAGGCGTGCGCCGATCTCCAGGACGGTGCAGCGGCCGTCGGGGCCGAGGACGAGTTCGGTGTGGGTGGCGCCGTTGCGGACGCCGACCGCGGCGATCGCCCGGTCGGCCTGGTCGAGCAGGGCCCGTTCGGCGGCCGCGGGCAGGCGGGCGGGTAGCGCATGGCCCAGCTCGACGCGGTGGATGCCGCCGGTGGTGTGCTTGCGGGTGATGCACAGATGGGTGGTGACCTCGTGCTGGGTGACGGATTCGACGCTGAACTCGCAGCCTTCGACGTGTTCTTGGACCAGGATGCGCCCGTCGCGCGGCATCCCGTACATCGCCTTCGCCTGGCGGGCGGCGTGCCAGGCCGGCTCCAGTGCTTCGGGGCTGGTGACCACGGTGACGCCGGCCGATCCTGCGCCGTCGGCCGGTTTGACGACGCACGGGAAGCCGACCGCAGCGGCTGCGGCTCGCAGTTCGCGGGAGTCCGTGACGATCGTGGTGCGGGGTGTGGAGACGTGGCCGGCGTCGAAGGCGGCCGTCATGAGGGCCTTGTTGCGTGCGGCGGCCGCGCGTTCGGGATCGTTGCCGGGCAGGTCGAGAGCCGCGCACGCCCGGGCGGCCAGGTCGGTGAGGTACTCGTTGACGGTGAGCAGGGCCTTCGCGCCGATTCGGCCCCCGTAGCCGGTGATGTCCTTCAGGGCTTGGGCGGGCCGGGAGAAGTTGGTGACCAGGCGGCCCGCCAGGAGTCGGTGCAGTTCACCGGAGTAGGTGGCGAGGGTGGCGGCATCGGTGACGGCGTGAACGGGGTGGCCGGAGGCGGCCGCGGCCCGGACCAGGTGCTCCGACTCCGGGCCGGCCGCCTCCAGCAGCAGGACCGGCATGCTCACCGGTAGTCCTCCGGTCCGCCCGCGCGGCGCATGTCGAGGGTGAAGCAGTGGAATCCGCCGCCGAACAGGCGGCGGTGGCGGTGTCGGACCGGGATCACGGTGAAGCCTTCGCCCTCCAGGGTCTTGATCAGGCCGGTGCAGTCGGCGTTGACCAGGACTCGCTGCTCGTCCAGGGACAGCACGTTGATGTCGATGTAGGGGCTGGTGAGGACCAGGTCGGTGTCGTCGTAGGTGGGGAAGCTGCCGGGATCGGGCTCGGGCGGCACGATGAACTTCCAGCTCTGGAAGGCGTCCGGGAGCATGTCGCGCAGCCCGGCGTGCCGGGCGAGGAACATCCCAGGCTTGAGGGCCAGGAGCATGGAGTCGATGTGGTTGTCGGCCATGCGGTGCACGCGGTGGAGGCGGAAGCGGCCGGTCACCTGCCGCTGGAGCCAGTCTGCGCCGAGCCGGTGGTTGTCCTGCGCGATGTTGACGATGAGGTCCTGGCCCAGGCGCAGGACCTGGGCGCCGTCCAGCATCATTTCGAGGCCGACGTCGTACGGGCTGAGCTGCGGGTCGGTGATCGGTTCGGTCGGGCCGCCGAGGGTGGTGGCGGCGTCCCGGGCGTAGGAGAGGTCGAAGCTGGCGTCGGTGAGAGTGGGCCGGGGCATCGTCGACCAGCGGGCGCCGGCGTCTGCGTAGTGGCGGAAGACGGGGGTCAGCAGCCGGGTTTCCAGGTAGCGGCTGCGGATCGCGGGCGCCGTTTCGATGATCTCATCGCCGAGGATGAGGGTGTTGTCGCGCACGTTGAGGGCGGGGGTCGGGGCGGCCTGCCAGCCCAGCCCGGCGATCGGTAAGGCGTTTTCGGGCAGCGGCAGCGGCCGGTGCACGGTGATGCCGAGCGAGGTGAGTGTGGCGGCGAGGTTCTCGACGTCTTCGTGGAGTTCCTCGGTGTACCGCTTGCTGATCTTCCACGTCTCGGCCTTCCCGCCGCTGCCGCGAGCGGCCAGGCGCGGGTAGGCCCAGTCGGAGCGGTAGCCGCCGAGGGCCTCGTGGAAGAACAACTCGAAGGTGAGGTCCCGGTCGTGCCCCACGTAGTTCTCCGCGGACCCCACCACGATCTCGCTCAGCGGGGTGAAGTCGTCGTAGCTGTTCAGCATGGGTGCGTCCTCGCTTCTTCAGGCGTCGGCCCGGCTGCCGTCGGCGGCCGGGAGGGGAACGTGCTGGCTGGTCAGTGCGCGGCCGTGTCGGGCATGCAGCACGACGTGGTCGATGCGGACCTGGAGGGTGCGCTGCTCGCTCCAGCCGGCGTAGCGGTACTCGCCGTCGGCGACGGGCACGAGGGCGTAGCGGTGCTCCCCGGCTTGAAGGACGAGCCCGTCACCGCGCTCGGCAAGCCGGACGACCGTGCTGTGGCCCTCCATCGGGGTGTCGTGGCCGAAGTCCATGAACCCGGACGGCAGGGTCAGGGAGATCGGCAGCGCGGCGGTCGCCCGCTGTGCGGTGGTGTGCTGCCGGTTGAACAGCACGTCGGCGGCGGCGATCTCCTCCTGCCACGGTTCGGGGAAGAGCCCGGCGAGCTCGCGGGTGAGCAGCGTGTCGATGACCGCGTGGACGCGCCGTACGGGCCCGGTGTTGCGGACCAGGTGCTCGCGGGAGAAGTCGCCGTACCAGAAGGTGCCGGGCTGCCACCGGTGTTCGGTGCCGTCAAGGACGAGCACCGCGCCGGGATGAGTGACGATGGGGATGTGCAGGCGCACCATGCCCCGCTCCAGGGCGTACTTGGGGTCGCAGTGCGGCTGCGAGGCGGCGGCGGGACCGAAGGCGAGCAGCCGTACGGCGTTCAGCGGGGCCGGGATGCTGTCGAGGATCTCTTTCAGGTAGGGCAGTTGCTGCAGCCAGCAGGTGGCGGCGTAGTCGTCGGGGCCGGGGCCGCCGGGATCGGTGCGGGTGGGGTCGCCGCCGGGGCTGCGCAGCGGCAGGACGCGTCAGTCGGTCCGCGTGTCCGGGCCGATGCGGTCGGCGGCGTAGTGGGTGCGCTGGCGCTCCCACTCGTGTTCGGTGATCTGGGCGAGTTCGCGTGCGAGGCGAGCGGCGTCGAAGACGGGGCTGAGGCGTGCCGCCGGTGCGGGCCGCGCGGAGGTCGTGGTGCTCATCAGGCTCGTGCCTTTCGTCAGGCCGCCGCGTGGCAGGCGGCGGCGAAGCGGGTCTCCAGGGCGTTCCAGATCGCGTTGTGCCTGGCCGGGGTGTCGTAGACGGTGGAGAAGGTGAACTGGGCGCCGCTGCCGGCGGGTGGGGCGACGATGGGCATCGACACGATCACTCCGGTACGGGTGGCGGGGTCGTAGCCGAGGCCGAGTTCGGTCAGCGTGCGGTGGAAGGTGGCGCCGTCCGGGACCGTCCAGTGGGCGGGGACGTGGGATTCGGTGACGGTGCGCTCGGGGGCCGTGTTCGCGTGCACGATGTGGTGGGCGAACACCTCGTAGATGTGCCAGGAGCCGGTGACCTGGGCGTTGACCTCGGTGAACAGCACGTGACCTTGGGGGGTGACGATGGCGTCGGTGCTGAGGCAGCCGCGGTAGCCGACGTCCCGGTAGGTGGCTGCGAGACGGGCCGAACCGTCGAGCAGCTGCTTCTGAACGGCCGGGGTGAGGTCGCGCAGGGGGACGCTCTCGTGGCTCAGGCGCCGGCTCGTGTAGCGCAGCTCGCCCATCTCGGTCGGCTGGATGCCGGTGTCGGTGAGGTGCTGCTCGCAGTACACGGTCCGCGCGTCGGGGATGAACTCCTCGAGGACGACGGGGAAGCGGCCGTCGGCTGACGCCCACGTCCAGCGCTCGGACCAGTACGCGGCGATGCCCCCGGTCAGGTCCGCGCCGTCCAGCTGGTGCTGGTGGCGGGCGCCGGCGTGGCCGGTGGCCAGGGAGGGGTCGGCCACGAGCAGCTCGTTGCCCACCCCTGCGCCGTTGTGGGCCTGCTTGACCACGACAGCTCCGGCGTTCTCCATCAGCCGCTGGGTCGCAGCGGCGGCCTCGCCCGGGTCACGGACGACTGTGCCCGCCGCGACGGGCGCCGCGGCTGCGGCCGCGAGCATCCTGAACACCGTCTTGTTGTTGACGAGTTCGCCGCCGCCCTGGGTGAGGAATCCGGCACCGGGCAGCTTCTCGGCCAGGCCGAGGGCTGTGGCGAAGCGGGCGGCGGACGCGGACGGCCACAGCGTCCACACCTCCTGAACCGCGCGGGTGCCGCCGTGCCCGGCGAGCACGGAGCGCACCTGGTCGATCAGGGCGGGGTGGGTGAGCATCTGCGGGTCGAGCAGCCGGTGGCCGTACTGGCCGGACGGCACCGTCACCAGGTGTAGCTGGCTGGGGTCGGTGCCGGTCAGGGCGGTCGCGTAGCGCAGGAAGTGCGGGTCGGGCGGGGCGCATAGGACGACGAGGTCGCCGTTGCGGGCGCCCCACAGCGCGCGCTGCGTCCACGCCCACAGGTCGGTACGGTTGCGGATGGACGGGTCGATGTGGTTGGCGATGATGATCCTCAACGCAGGCTCCAGGGATGGCAGGAAGAGCAGAGGTCAGGGCTGGAGGGAAAGCGGCAGGCGGGCGAAGGTGCGCATCGTGGCCGTGCGTCGGCGCGGCGCTGGCCCGGCCGGGCACGGCCAGGTCTGGGTGTCGAGCAGGGTGTCGACGAGCACGGCCAGGACGCGCTGCGCCATGACGGTGCCGAGGCAGGCGTGGGTGCCCCAGCCGTAGCCGAGGTGCCGGTTGGGCGTACGGTCCAGCACCAGCTGATCGGGGAGTTCGAACGTGTCGGGGTCGCGGTTGGCCGCGGCGAACAGCACGGTGACCTTCTCGCCGCGGCGCACGTGCACGTCGCTGATTGTGACGTCGCCGGTGGCCAGGCGGGTGGTGCCCTGCACGGGGCCGTCGAAGCGGACCAGCTCGTCGACGGCCGTACGCACCAGACCGGGGCGCTCGCTCAGCGCGGGCCAGATCTCGGGATGGTGGGCCAGGGTGTACAGCAGGTTGCCGAGCGCGGCGGTGAGAGTGGAGTAGCCGCCCTGGAACATCACGCGGGCCGAGTGCCGCACGTAGGCCGCCTGCTCCGGGCTGGCGTCCGCGGTGTGAGCGCGGACATGGCCCAACAGCCCGCTGGACCGTCCGGTCGTGGTGAACCAGGAGTCCACCAGCTCGCTCAGCTGGGCGCGGGCGCGGCGGCCGGGCTCGATCAGCTCGGGGTTCAGTCCGGCGTCCATACTCCGCATGATCGTGTCGGAGATTGCCGCCCACTCGGCCAGCGGCGGAGGCGTGACACCGAGCAGGTCGCTGATGGCGGCCAGGGCGACGGGCTGCGCGAGCTCGCGCATCGCCTCCACCACGGACTGCGCGGCGCACAGGTGAAGCCGTTCGCGGATCACCTGCCCAACCGAGTTCTGAAGGGCGTCCAGGTCCTGGGCGTGCAACGCGGTCATGAACAGGCTGCGCAGGCCCGCCTGCTGAGGCGGGTCGAGGACCTGCACGCTCAGGTGCGCGTCCGGCACGGGGATGCCGAGCCGACGCGGATCCCGCGCGAACGTGGCGTGGTCGCGCAGCACGCGCAGGCAGTCCTCGTACCGGGTGATCAGCCAGCATTCCATTCCCTCGTGCCAGGCCACCGACGCCTGCTCGCGCAAGGCGGCCAGTTGCGGGTACGGGTCGGCGAGCGTCGCCTCGTCCAGCGGGTCGTAGCCCAGCGGGGATGTCATCGGCCCTGCGGCCATCGCGGAGTTCTCCTTCACATCAGAGGGGTGATGCGGTCCCGGCCGCTGGCGATGCCGGCGGCCGGGATGCGGACAACGGGCCTCGTCAAGTGCGAGGCGATCAGTGGTCGTAGCCCATGACGGCCCCTCCTCTCATCCGGAGGTCTCCCGGCCGAACCGGCCGGATGCACACAGCCTCGCCCCGGCCCCGCCGCAAGGTCATTGCGCCTGTTGAGGGCCGGAATTGCGGGTTGCCGCAATGCTCGTTTCCGCCCTGCCGGGTCGGCGGCACCTGGGATAGCGTGAAGGCTCAGGCTTGGTTGGACGGGGGCGCCCATGACCGCCGCAATCACCCGCTCGCGACGTGCCGCCATCGCGCGGGAGGCCGCGTTGATCCGCAGACGCTGCCAGCGCACCGGCTTCACCACCGAGCACATCGCCGCGGCGATCCGCGAGGAACTCGCGGAGGTCACCGAGCTGGAGGCGTGGCGCCTTGCGCTGGGCTGGTCGAGGGCCGACACCATCGCGCAGATCGGGGAGCTGTACGTCACGGACGGACTGCTGCCGCCGGGCTTATCGGAGTCGATGCTGTGCCGCTGGGAACACGACCCCGAGGACTGGCCCGGGCAGGACTACGCAGTGATGCTCTGCCGCGCCTACCGGGCCACCCCCGAGCAACTGGGACTGCACAAGGTTGCGCGTGTACGGCAGTTGTCGGCGTGGACGGCGGAGCTGATCGGATACGGTCGCAACGACGCCGGAGGCGCCGCATCCGGCCGGCAGGAAGGGGCGGATCCGATGACCACCGATGCGGGGCTCCCCTCGGTCAGAGAGTCCCTCCAGCTTGCGCTCCTGGCAGAACCCGAGGGCAGCCCGCTCGTCGACGAACTCGCCGAAGCCGCCGCCGACCACTACCACCTCAACTACAGCAAGCACCCCGTCCCCGTGCTGTTTCGGGAGGTCCGCGCCGCGCGCACCCTGCTGGCCGGGGTGCTCCCCGCCGGCACGGACGGCACCGAACTGCACCGCCAGCTCGGCCGGCTCTCCGGACTCCTGGGCAACCTGGCCTTCCACCTGGACGACCCGGCCGGGGCACGCACCCACCTGGGCACCGCCGTCTCCTACGCCAACCGGTGCGGTGATACGGCGCTGGCGGCGTGGGCGTACGGGGCGCAGAGCATGGTGGCCCGCCACACCGGCAACCTGACCGCCGCGCTCGCGTACGCCGAACGCGGCGCGGCCGCCGCCCCCGCCGGCCTGGTCCGCGCCCAACTCCACGCCTGGGCGCTGCTGCCCACCCTCGCCCAACAGGGCCGCGACCGGGAGGCGGCCGCCGCCCTCGACGTGGCCCTGACTGAACTCGAAGCCGACCCGGCCGGCCGAGCGCCCGGGCGTTTCGGCTTCGACGAGCCCGAACTCGCCCTGCACCAGGCCGAAGCCCACCTCACGCTGGGCCGCACCGAGCAGGCCCGCACCCGCGCCGAGGCCTCAGCGGCCGCCTGCACCACCGGCACACCCGGATGGGCCGCCGCCACCCTCGTCCTCGCCCAGGCCGAGGCATCCGAGACGCCGTCCGACGCCGCGCAGCGCGCCCTGGACGTCCTTGACCGGGTACCACCCAGCCGCCTGCGTGCCACCGCCCGCACCCGGCTTGAGCGCCTGAACGGCCTCCTCGCCACCCGCCCCGCCGAGCATGTGGCCGATCTGCGCGAACGCCTGCGCACCCTGCCGCCTCCTGTGGACGCATCCGGCGTCGCATCGGCGTGACGCCTGCCGGCATCCAGCAGTGGTCGGCTCGCGGACCTGATCGGGATCGGAAGCGGTGAGTCAGCCCAGCGGGGCCCAGATCAACGAGAGGGGGTAGCCGAGGGCCGCGCGAGCCGCATAGAGGCGGTGTTGGCGGTGTGGGTGGCGAGCACCACCGGCGCACCGGGGAGGACGGTCAAACCAATCGAGTACCGCCGCACACGCCTCAGCGGCGTATACGCATCCCCATGCCTGCGGCAGGAACCGATAGCTAAGATCAACCCTGCCCTCGGCAGCCGGGGGCTGGTGCTCCCGTGCTCTCCTGAGCTGGATCTGGCCGATCATCGCCCCATCGAGATCAACGGCAAAGCTCCCGGGCCACCGCCCTGGCACCTCGGGCATCTCGCGCTCAAGCTCGTCACGCGGGCGGGGGCCGCCGAGATAGGTGTGCATCTGGAGTTCACCGCCTGTACCGCCTCCCTCACCCGGAGGATCGGACACGAGGTCGGCCCGCGTCCGGGCGAGTAGGTCTGGCCTGCGACTGCACCTACCGACTGGCGCCTTCGGGCCACAGCACGGTCACCGGGACGCCGACCCGTTCCGCATAGGACACGACGTCCGCCGTGCCGCCGTAGCCGCGTGCGGGCTGGCCATCCCAGACTGCCGTCAGTTCGTCGGAGAGACCGACGAGGATCTCACTGCCCGCCTGATGGGCCTCGGAGGTTGACTCTCGTAGGCCGGTGCGGTGGATGTCGGACGCGGCCTGCAAGAGTTTGTCGTAGACGGGGTGGTGCCATGCTGGCAGGCCTTCACGGTACTTCTCAGCTGGAATGACCACTTCGATCTTGCCCCCAGCCTCGAGGACTGCTTCGGCCCACCATGCGTCCGGACCGTCGGCAATGCAGCTGATCGCTACCAGGTCACGGGAGTCAAAGGCCTTGGCTCTCGCCGTAAGCATCGTCCGAACTTGGTTCTCGACGTGCTGTGGGAGTCCTCTGTGGCCCGTGATGCCGACTCGCATCTGCGTCCTTTCCCCTACATGTAGATGGCCTGTAGCTGGCTGTCGAACTGACGCACCACGGAAGGCGGTGAGGCACCGTGGTAGGCCCTTCGAAAGGCTCGGGCTCGTTCCGCGATCTTGCCTGATTGCAATCTGACGCCCTCGGCGAGTGCCCGGGAAGCAAGGCCGAATGCCTTGTCCAGCTCCTTCGTGGCCAGGTAACCAGAGGCTACGTCGAGAGTGAGCAGCGCCCGCTGTTTGTCGTGACCGTTGCTCAGCGCAGACTCGACATCCTGATCCGAAAGGCGTGTGTGCAGGGGTTGTCCGAGCCTTGCGGTGCATGTCAATGCGCAGGCAGCGAGCTTGCGCTCATCGAACGCGAAGATCCATGGCCAGGCTACGGGCTCAGCATCCGGAATCTGTGCCGCATGGTGTGCAGACGCCTTTAACGCCTTTTCGCAGGCCCGCCGATCTCCGCTGACGGCGTGAGCCCTCGCTTCAATCGAGGCTAGCCATGCAGCAGCGAGGGGTGGTACATGACTACCGAGGTGGTGACGAGCTTGGTGGATGAGGCGTGTCGCTGCGTACGGATTGCCAGTGTCGGCTTCGAATGACGCCAGGCTGCCAATTTGATACGCGAGCAGCAGCGGGTCATGGGCAGACTGCGCGGCCTTCACTGCCGAGCCGTACCAGCCACGCGCAGAACCGTGGTTGCCCATGTCCCAAGAGAGCCATGCGGCGAACGACGCTGCCTCTGATGCGATTGGCGCCAGGCGCGTGCGGTAGGTGTCGTCGGGGGCATTCCGGATGAGGGTACGGATGAGCTCCAAATGACCTTGGCTGACTTTGGAGAGGTCGGGGGACGCGGTCGAGGCGTCCAACCGGCGGTATGAGGCAGTGACCACACGTAGAGCAGCGGCCTGCGAGTTATCGATCTCTGGGGCGGGGGTAGGGGCGGCGATATACGCCAAGGGGAGCACTGCAGCTCCGGCCGCCAACCCCATGAATTCGCGACGTTCCACGGGCGGTGTTCCGTTCGAGGGCTGATTGGCGAGGCCAACCAGCTCGAACGGGAGCCCCAGTTCAGTGGCGGCGGTCGCCAGGATCGTCATGTTGTAGTCGCCGGTGCCGCGGTTCTCCAGTCGGGAGATCGCCGCTTGAGAGACGCCGCAGACCCTGGCGAGCTGGGTCTGTGACGCACCGGTCACTTTCCTCGCGCGGTAGACCACTTGTCCGAAGTCCCCTGCGCGGGCTGCGTCTTTGATGTCTCCGTACGCAGCCCAGTCGATGTCTTGTGTCCCCACGGTAGGCAGGATCCCACGTCCCGTCATCCCTCGTTATACGCCTGTCGAATATTCGTACCCGTTCTGCGAATGGCGTGTAGAGGAGGCGAGGCCGAACGCGGTTTCCTGTGACGGCGCTCACTTCTACGACTTCGTTCTCCTATCCGTCTTGGAGACCACCATGACCTCATCCTCACTCCGTGGCATGGCCAGAGTCGTAGAGCCACCGTCTCCCATGGCCCCATGGGCGACCACGTCTGCCGGATTGCCGGCTATCGGACGTTGATCGTCCCTATGAAAGCAGAGGAATCCGTGAATCCGTCGGGCATCTCGGCCGGTGACTTCCTGGAGATCAGTGACCTCCTCATGTCAGACGAAAACGCTCTGAGGTTCCGGTGGGAGGGGCGGATGAGCTCGGAACAGTTCATCGGTCCCAACACCCGGATCAGGGTCCGCCCACGCCTCACAGCCGCGCGTTGGCCCGGCAACATCGATGCAGCGGCACGCGTGTCGGGCATGCTCACCGACAACGCCGTGGTTCACGCGAAACCCCTCGCCGGGAACGTCATCGCCATTTGCCTTATGTGCCCTCAGGACTCGGACGTCCTGATCATCGAGGTGACCGATGGCCTTGCCGACTTCCCTGGCTTCGACGAGTTGAGCACCCGGCGGGAGGCACGCGGGAAGCCCTGCGGGCTGTGGTGGGTGCACCACTACCGCGCATCCGTCGCGTGGCGCATCAACTACGACGACGTCGGCCAGCCCGTCGGGAAGACCGTGCAGGTCGTCATGCCCAAGGACTGGGGCCAGTAGCAACCCGTTGACACCATCTTCCCCCGTACATCCCCAATGCCGAGGCCTCCCATGCCCGACTCGTTAACGACCACCGTCACGCCCTTCACCCCTCAGGTGGAACGGGGCGTGGCCTCTCCTGACGCGCCTCTCATCGTCAGTCCGGTTGGCGCCGACACCGATCTTCGTGCGGCGCTGGAGGATCTGAAGATGGGCCGGCACCTCTCCGCCCGTGACCTGCTGGCTCGCACCGGCCCCAACTGGGCTTTACGCACCACCCGTAGCCAGCTCCTGGCGGCTGGCGCGGGCGAGCCGGGCGTCTTCAAGACCTGGCGCGATGAGGAACCCAACAACCGCGATGCTGCCATGATGTGGGGCCGCGTCCTCACGCGAGCCGCGCTCGCCGCGTATCACAGCAACCAGAGCCAGCAGGTGGTGGCACGAGCCGCCGGCCTGGCCCGGCAGGCCCTCTACCAGGCAAGGGTTCTCTGGCCGGCATGCCCCGTGCCGTGGGTGGATCTGCTCAAGCTGACACAGCTCCCCTTTGCGCCGCACCACTTTGACCCCCACGCCCACGAGCGGCCGATGCCCTGGGACGCGTTGAGAGATCCAGCGATGCATCACCGGGGACCCTGGCCGCTCCTCGCGGAGATCAACAAACGTCACCCCGGAAACCGGGAAGGCCATCACCGCATGCGGGAGTGGTTTCTGAACCGCTCACGCGAGCCGGGGGCCGCCATGAACTACTCGTGCTGGCTTGTCGCGATGGGCACGCTCAACCCCGAACTACAGGTCATGCCGCTGTACGCGCTCATGGACCTCTACCGCCGACGACACGGAGACGGTCAGAACGGCGCCCTCACGTTCTGGCAGACCGCCCAGGTCCGGCATTACGCGTGCAAGGCGTACGACGACTGGTTCGCCGACATCGCGCCGGTCGAATACCCGTGGCAGCCGCTGTCGGACCTCAGCCACCTCGCGCACGCCCTGGTGGCCTGCGGCGAGAACGAACGCGCAGCCTATGTGTTCCGGGCGATGGGCCCCTACGTCACGCCGCAGCCGTGGCAGGACATCAACGCCAGCCTCGGCCGCTCCGCCGACTGGAGGGACGAGTTCCTCCGCATCCGCGCATCCGTCCTGCGCTAGCCACGGCGTCCCGATGCGCTGCCGGGCCCCGCCAGCCCAGCGTGATCAACACCCCTGAACTGTCCCCGTAACCCTCATCCCCTTTTCGAAGGATTACTGGTGTCTCACAGAAGAGCCGGCACGGTTGAACCAGCGAGCTCGGACGATGCTTTCCTCGCAGAGCTCGGCATCAAGCCCGAACTGTCCCGCAAGATGGGCGCCTTCGGGAACTTCGCGATCAGCTTCTCGGTCATCTGCATCCTGGCCGGCGGCATGAGCCTGTTCGGGTTCGGCCTGGGCCACGGCGGCCCTGTGGTCATGCTCGGCAGCTGGGCCGTGATCGGCTTCATGACGCTGCTGGTCGGGCTGTCCCTCGCCGATGTCGTCTCCGCCTACCCGACCTCGGGCGGCCCGTACTTCATGGCCGACAAGCTCGGCGGACGCCGGTGGGGCTGGGTGACCGGCTGGCTGAACCTGCTCGGTCTGCTCGGCGCGATCGCCGGCATCGACTACGGAGCCGCCGCCTTCGCCGGCGCGTTCGCGCAGATGCAGTGGAACATTGCGCCCACGGACGGCACGACCATGATCATCTTCGGGTGCATCCTGCTCGCGCACGGCCTGCTCAACTCCGCCGGGGTGCGCCTGGTCACCGTGCTGAACTCGATCTCGGTATGGTGGCAGCTGGGCGGCGTCGCCGTCATCGTCGGCGCCCTGACCATCGCCCCCGCCCAGCACCAGTCACCGAGCTTCGTGTTCACCCACTTCCACAACGACACCGGCTTCTCCCACCCCTTCTACGTCGGGCTTGTCGGATCCCTCATCTCGGGGTACACGTTCTGCGGCTACGACGCCTCCGCCCACGTCGCGGAGGAGACCACGGATGCCCAGATGTCGGCGCCCCGCGGCATCGTCCGCTCGATCTGGGTGTCATGGGCGGCTGGGTTCGTGCTCCTGGCCGGGCTGCTGTTCGCCATACAGGATTACGCGGGCACGCAGAACTCCGCGACCGGTGTACCGCCCGCCCAGATCTTCCTCGACGTCCTCGGCGCGACCGGGGCCAAGGCGCTGCTCCTGGTCGTCATCGTCGCGATGCTGTTCTGCGGCAACGCCGAAGTCGCCGCCGCCAGCCGCATGGTCTACGCCTTCTCCCGCAGCCGCGCCCTACCCGGCTGGCAGAGCTGGCGCATCGTCAACGACCGCACGAAAACACCCACGAGGGCGGTGTGGTTCGTCATCGTCGTACCGTTCGTCCTCGCCCTTCCGGCCCTGTGGTCTCCCGCCGCCTACGGCGCGATCACCGCGATCAACGCGGTCGGCATGACACCGGCCTACGGCATCCCCGTCTTCCTCGCCCTGCGCAAGGGCCGCGCCTACCAGCCGGGCCGGTGGAGCCTGGGACGCTGGCGCCGCCCGATCGGATACGTCGCGGTCACCTACGTCGTGATCATCACCGTGGTGTTCTGCCTGCCGCAGTCGACCCCCATCACCACCGACTCCTTCAACTACGCCGGGGTGACCCTGCTGGCCGCGCTGCTGCTGGCCTGCGCGACGTGGATCACCCGCGGCAAGCGGGACTACCAACTCACCGCCTCCCAGACCGCCCAGCCCGGCGAAGCCCTGCTCAGCGAAGGTTTCTGATGACCGCAGTAACGACCTATCGCGCCGCGCCATTCTGGCCGCAGGGAAAGCAGACCCGAGGACAACTCGACAACTTTGTGGAAAGCGGCGACATCAATGACGTCACGCTCGTCGTGCCGGACATGCAGGGACGCCTACAGGGCAAAACCTTCAGTGCTCGGGTCTTCCTCGATCGGATGGCCGACTTGACGGAGATGTGCGCCTATCTCCTTGCGACCGACATCGACATGACGCCCCTCGACGGTTATGCCCTTACCGGCTGGGAGCAGGGCTACGGCGACTTCCTCGTCCAACCCGACCTGGACACCGTCTGGGTGCTCCCCACCCAGCCGGGTACGGCCCTCGTGATCGGCAGCCCCATTCACCCGGATGGCACACCGGTGCAGGTGGCGCCCCGCCAGATGCTGAAGACCCAGCTCGAGCGGCTGGCCGAGCTGGGCTACCGGCTCAAGGTCGGAGTGGAGAGCGAGTTCGTCCTTTACACAGAAGGAGATTCCGGCCCGGCGCCAGCCTGGGACGCGAATCTGGACTACAGCACCAGCCACCCGCCTGCCGTCCGGCCCTTCTTCCGACACCTCGGCGACTATCTGAACAACGCCGGCATCGGCTACGAGTCGATCAAGACGGAGAGCGCGCCGGGACAGGCTGAAGTGACCTTCCCCTACACCGATGACCCGCTGGCTGCCTGCGACGACTACTCCGTCTACAAGCTCATCGCCCGCGACCTTGCGCAGCAGTACAACCTGATCCCCGCCTTCATGGCGGCTCCCGCGACGGGGGTCGGCAACGGACTGCACCTGCATCTGTCGCTGTGGTCCGAGCACGACGAGCCGGGCTTCGCCCACCATCACGGAGAGGATCTTCCGCCGCTGCTGACGCGAGCCGTTGCAGGGATGCTCTCGATCCTGCCGAACCTGGCCCCGCTGTACGCGCCCACCGTCAACTCCTACAAGCGGTACACGCCGCACAGCTTCGCCCCCGTCCGCTACAACTGGGGCATCGATCACCGCGGTTGCGCCGTCCGCGTCTGCGGTCACGGCAAGGGCACCCACCTGGAGGTACGCCTCGCAGGCGCCGACGCTGACGCCTATCTCGCCCTCACCGCGTACGTCGCCGCCATGGTGCACGGCATTGAAGAAGGCCTCACGGTCCGCGACGTCTACGAGGGCGACGCCTACCAGGACCGCGAGGCGGTACCGGTGTGCGGCGATCTCGGTACCGCGCTTGACTACTTCGAACACAGCACCGCCGCCCAGAGCCTGCTCGGCGAGGATGTCGTGAAGCACTACGCCCGGACCGCGCACGCCGAGCTCAACTGGCACCGAAGACACGTCACCGACCTGGAGCGTCTTCGCGGCATCCGCTGACTCCCAATGCCCCTCTTGCCGCCAAGTCCGCACTCCCCGCTCAGCGGCAAGAGGTCCCTCTCCTTGATCCCCCCGGTCGGACGGTGACCGGGGGACTCAAGGGCCGATCCTGTCTGGCGGCCCGGATGCCCTGACCCCCTGGCCGTCGGACAGGGCAACCCCCGGCGCGGGGAGCGTCACCGATCGTCGCCCACCCCACGGCGAAGTCACCGCCCCGCGCCGGGCTCTCACCTCAGCAGCTCGCTCTCACGTGAAGGGAAGACGACGTGCACCAGCTCGTTGCGACACCGTTCGGAGGGCGGCGCCTCGTCCTGCGCCCAGGCAGCGCTAAGGCCATCCACCTCCCCCACGCCAAATTCGATGAGTTGTGCACCCTGGCCGCGGCGCCCAGCACCGTGCCCGAGTGGCTCGTCGACGCCGCGCGCGCTCAGTGGCAGATGGAACTGGGCGGCCGTCCCGTAGACGAGGTGGTCCTGATACGGCAGCCCGGACCGTACGCGTTCAGTCGGGCGACGTGGGAGATCAATCTCGGCTGCGACTACGACTGTGTGATGTGCTACCTCGGCGAGAAGAAGTTCGAGGGCCTCGATATGGAGGGCAAGCGTCGGCTGCTGGCTGTCATGCGGGACGCCGGAGTGATCTGGCTGCAGATCACGGGCGGGGAGCCGCTCATCGACCCCGACTTCCCCGAGGCCTATCGACTCGCGCACGAGCTGGGCATGCAGGTGGAGGTCTTGTCCAACGGATCCAGGCTCCGCAAGCCGCACATCCTCAACCTGCTGCGCACCTACCCGCCCATCAAACTGACGCTGAGTGTGTACGGCGCGACAGCCGACTCGTACGACACGGTGACCCGCAGCCGCGGAGGCTTCGACCGCTTCCGGGAGGGCCTGGGCATGGCCCGCGATGCCGGGCTGAACATCGAGCTGAGCCTGATCATCGTGCAGGCCAACGCGCATGACGTCGAGGCGATGCGAGCTTGGGCGAATCAGCTCGGCCTTCGCCACACAGAGTACGCGAACATCTCTCCGACAATCCACGGCAGCGCGGAGCCGCTGCCGCAGCAGTCGCCCGAGTACCTCACCCATCGGCAGCCGTTCACCGGCTGCCCCGCCGGCGTGACGTTCTTCCATTCGGATCCGTTCGGGCGGGCCTCGATCTGCAAGGTCGGCCGCGAACCGAACATCGACCTGACCGTCGAAGGCGTGGAGGGTCTGGCCCGGCTCGGTGAGATCGCTGAGTCCCTCATGCTTCGCACCGGAGGATGCAGCGGCTGCACACTGTCCGGCACGTGCCGGGTGTGCAGGCCGATGGCGAAGGTCTTCCAGGAGGCGAAGGCACCACTCGCACACTACTGCCAACACGGAAAGAGGTAGGCACATGACTGCTGTCATGGTCGAGATCACGCCCAAACCAGAAGCCGCCACCCTGGACCCGGACGCGATCATCCTGGTCAGCGACGTCGAAACCCTGACCGAGGGCACCCTCCCCGGCTGCGGCGAGGACAACCCCTACAACTGAACCACTCGCTGGGGCCGCCCCGGCGGCCCCAGCGTTGTTCCCCCCTCCTGGAGGAGACCGAAATGCCCACCCAGCGCCTGCCCGAACTCCCGGACACCGTGCTGCGGCTGATCGAGAAGGTCAGCGGCCGCGTGGTCGACGTCAAAACCATCAACGCAGGCCTGAACAGCACCATCGCCGCCCGCGTGCACACCCTCGACCGCACCCTGTTCGTCAAGGGCCTCCCCCTCGATCACCCCCGCGTGTGGACCCAGCAACGAGAAGCCCAGATCGCCCCCTGCGTCCGCAGCGTCGCGCCTCAACTGCTGTGGCATATCGAAGAAGAGGGCTGGAGTCTGCTCGGCTTTGAGTACGTCGAAGGTGGACACGCCGACTTCACCCCCGACTCGCCGGACGTCCCCGCCGTCATGGCATCCATGATCCGGCTGACGGACGTGCCGCCGCCGGCGGCACTCGAGCTGAAAGACATGCCGCACCGGTTGCGGGCATACGTGGACGACCCGGCGGACCTGGCGTGGTTCGCAGGCAGCAGCCTCCTCCACACCGAATGGAACCCGCACAACCTCCTCGTCTCAGACGGCAACGCCCTGCTCGTGGACTGGGGATGGGCCTCCACCGGCGCCGCCTGGATCGACCCGGCGCTGTGGCTGCTGTGGCTCATCGCCCACGGTCACACCCCCGCCCAGGCAGAAAACGCCGCCGCCGCTCACCCCGCGTGGCGTTCGGCTCCGCGCGCAGGCCTCGACGCCCTGGCCCGCGTCCAACACCGCCTCTGGAATTCGATCGCAGCCGAGAGCACAGACGACTGGGCGAAACCCATGCAGCACGCAGCCCACACCTGGGCCACACACCGAGGGAAAGACCCCCTGAACTGATGAGGATTTGACCTTCGTCTTCCACTCTTCAAGTGAGCTACGAGGTGAACGCCGGCATCGAGAGCGAGTTCGTGCCGCACACGAACGGACCGTCCAGCCGGACTCCCGCGTGGAAGCACAACCTCGACCACCGCCTGCAGCATCCACCCGCCGTCAGTGCGCTCTTCCGCCACACGCCGTTGCCCGGCTGCTGCCGGCACCTGGCACCCCTGTATGCGCCCACCCCCAACAGCTACAAACGCGTCCAGTCGCGCTCATTCGGCCCCCACCCCCTCAAGGTCCGCGATGCGAGTGGGTGACCTAGTACGCACCTGAACCCCTTCTTTCGTCCAATAGATCACTATTTATGAAGGATTCACGTGATGCAGATATCCCCTCCCAGGGAGCGGTCCCTGGGGAAGAAGCAGGCAAACCTGCTCGCCGCCATCATGCGCGGCGTGCCCATCCTCGGATGCGGGAAGGAGCCCCACGTCCTGACCGACTGTGATGTCCGCAGCGTGCTGGAAACCCTTGCGCCCGGCGACGACGCGCAGCGGACCGGGGAGCTGAACCGGGCGCGCCCGCGGCTGCTGAACGCGATCATCGGAGCCGGGGCCAGACGCACGGGCTACCTGTCGGGCCTGCCCCGCCACGGCGTCGAGCCGCTGCTGCGGACAGTCAGCGAGGCCGTCAGGGGCCCGCTGGTCCTGCGGGTCGTCTACGGCGCCAGCACCCACATGCCGCTTCGGGCGCTCAGCTACGTCCTGCCGGCCCTCCGCATGGCGGCACGGCTGACCGCGGCCGGCCAGCGCACCCCCTACCTGAAGATCGTGCTAGCCAGCCCTCTCAGCAGCCGGGTCAACGTCCTGCCCGAGCCCGTCACAGCCGCGGAGACGGACCTGCTCACCCACTGCCTCGACCGGCTCCTGGCCGCGCTGGCTCCAGGACGTTACGGGCTGTACCGCACACGGCCCTCCGCCGAAATCCTCGGTACGCTGGACGACCTGGTGCGGACCCTGACCCCGGCCCGGCGGACAGCAGTCCTCAACCGGCTCGGCGGCAAAGGCGGCGCCACCACCGACGAGCAGACCCTGCTCTACGCCGCCGCCCACGTCCTCCTCCACGACCGCACCGGCGCCATCCCCCTCAACCTGGAATACGGCACGCACGCGCCACAGCACGCCCGGGTCATCGACATCGGCAGCCTGGAGGAACGCCACTTCCACCACGCACGGCGGCTGTTCGCATCCAGTGCGGCCGACGACACCAGCCCGAGTGCGCTGGTGCTGTCCCGGCACTCGGTGCCGCCCTACACCATGGCCAGAGGCGGCGACATCGGCCTGCGCGAATTCCTGGACGGGACAAGCCCGCAGGGCGGCCCACTGGCCCCCGCCGTCCGTCACGATCTGCGGCTGCAATGGACCGACTTCCCCTCGGACGAGTTGCGCGACGTCCTCGCAGGGCGACGGGAGGCGCTGCCATGACCAACGTGCCCGTGTCGGACCCGGCGCCCCCCTTGAAATCCGCCTCGGCGGCGCGGATACCAACGCCTACCTCCCCCTCGCCGCCTACATCGCGGCGATGGCCCACGGCATCGAGGAACGCCTGACGGCCCGGCCGGCCTGCGACGGGGACGCCTACCAGGACCAGGCGACAATGCCGCTCTTTACCGACCTCGGCGAAGCCCTCACGTACTTCGACAACAGCACCATCGCCCAACTCCTGGTCGGCAAAGACGTGGTGCGGCACTACGCCCAGACGGCACGCGCTGAACTCGCCTGGCACCGCACACACGTCACTGACACGGAGCGGCAACGCGGCATCCGCTGAAACTCCCTGCCTTCAGGACGAGACTCCCCCTCGGCGGCAGGGGCAAGATCCTCGTTCCCCGACCGGACGGCGGTCGTGGAACGAGGGCACGACAACTGGCAAGTCAGGCATCTCGCGCCAACCATGGACCTACCAGTCCTTGCCCAACCAACCGCTTCTACCCGCGGAGGCCCGCATGACCGCCAAGCCGATCATCAACTCGGGACAGGCCGCTTCCTGCTATTTCCGGACCACGGTGGACCATCCGTACCGGAAGGCGCTCATCCAGCTCACAGAGCGGTGCAATGAACTCTGCAAGCACTGCTTCGTCAACGCGACCAAACGCGGCGACGACATGGACCGGCAAGCAGTCCAGGACCGGCTGATCCCGCAGCTCCTTCACGCCCGAGTCAACCGGGTCACCATCACCGGAGGTGAGCCGTTCACACACCCGGAGTTACTTCCTATCGTCGGCGACTTCGTTACGGCCGGGTTCGGCGTGGGTGTGTGCACGAACGCGACGATGGCGACGGATGAGGAGATCCACACGCTCGCCCACCTGGGTGTGCACATGAACGTGAGCCTGGACGGCTTCTCTGCCGACTCCCACGGGGTGTTCCGGGCTCGCCCCGAGGGCTTCGCGGAGACCGTCCGAAACGTCAAGCGCTTCGCGGAGGCGGGCATTCTTCAGGGCCTGCTGTGCACGCCGAACAACCTTGCGCAGGACGAGGAGTACGCGGAGCTGTGCGCTTTCGCTCGCGAGCAGGGAGCGAAGTACGTGCTGATGAATCCGCTTGGACAGATGGGTCGTGGCGCCTCGAACTCGGCACAGAGGCTTCGGCGGCCGGACGACCATATGCGGCACATCCGGGACCTCACTCTTCCGTTCGTCGACGAGGGCCTGGAGCTGGTTCACATCCGCTTCCCCAACGATGACAAGCCGCTCGCCGGATGCGAGGCCGGAACCATCATCTACGTGTTCACCAAGGGGGAGGTCACGGTTTGCCCCTACCTGGTGTTCGCCGCCCGCACGAAGGCGTCCCAGCACCCCGACACGGACTTCATCGTCGGCAACGTGTGGACGGACAACGACATCGCCGCCCAGCTGGACAACTACCGATTCCATGAGCGGTGGCAGGTCGGAGCGAACCCAACGTGCGGCGGCTGCTCGATGAATGCCGAATGCGGCAAGGGCTGCCCGGCCGCGGTCGTCGCCGCAGGACACCGGATCGGAGCCGTCGACACAGAGCAGTGCCCGGTCGTGCCGAACGGGTCTCGCGTGCTTCCCGTGGTCGGTATCTCGTGAACCCCCGGGGATTCTTTGTCACCCTGGACGGACCGGGCGGCGTCGGCAAGTCGACCGTGAGGGACGCCCTCGCAGCCCAGCTCCGGGAAGACGGACATGCCGTCCACGCGACCCGTGAACCCAGCGACACCCCGCTCGGGGAACTCGCCCGGCACGGCACGGACATCTATCAGGGCATGGCGATGGCCTGCCTCATCGCGGCCGACCGCTACCACCACCTGACGGAGGAGATCCGGCCGGCGCTCCAGCGCGGCGACATCGTCGTGTGTGATCGCTACATCGGCTCGTCACTGGTGCTTCAGGTCATGGACGGTGTCAACCGTGACCTCGTGTGGGAACTGAACCGGCACGCGCGGCTGCCCGACCTCTCGGTGTTCCTCACCGCGCACCCGGACGTCATCGCAAACCGGCTCGCCCAGCGCGGCACCCACAGCCGATTCGAACGGATGCCCGGCAGCAGCGTGATCGAGTTCGGTCTTTACGCGGAAGCGGCTACGTTCCTCCGTGACCAGGGCGCTAGAGTCCTCACTCTGGACGCTACAGCCACAGATCCGGAAACCCTCGCGTGCACCATCGTGGGCGAGATCAACGCCGTACAACCCAGGGACAACCTCGATGGACGTGCTGACGTTCAATCTCAATAACCCCTCCCGCGAGCGGGCGCAGCGACAGCTCTACTGGCTGGCGGCCAGACCGGAACAGATCCTCGTGCTCACGGAGACGGCGCCCAGTGACGGCTGCGACTTCCTGGCCGACCGGTTCCAAGCTGCCGGGTTCCGCGTCGTTTTCCCCCGGCCGGAGCGGGGTGAGCGGGGCGTGATGATCGTGAGCCGCCTGCCCCTCGAAGCGGCGGCGACACTGAGCAGCTACCTGCCGCACCGCGGCGTCTCGGTGACCGTCGCGACGACCGCGGGCCCGCTCGACATCATCGGCCTGTACGTGCCCTCCCGGGACGCCACGCCTGCGAAGACGGACCGCAAACGCCGCTTCCTTGAGGAAGCCGGCCGGGCCATCCCGTCCGGCACGACTGGGGCCCGCCTCCTGATCGGTGACTTCAACATCCTCGAGCCGAAGCACGAGCCCCGATATCCGTTCTTCAAGCCGTTCGAGTACGCCTTCTACGAGGGACTGGAAGCCGCTGGATACGGTGACGCGTTCCGGCAACTGCACCCGACGGCCGCCGAACACTCCTGGGTCGGCCGGACAGGCGACGGCTACCGCTACGACCACGCGCACATCTCGGCAGCCCTCATCGGCGCGATTCACGGCTGCCACTACGTCCATGAGCCGCGTACCCGCTCCGACCGACTCACCGATCACTCCGCCCTGACGGTGCAGCTCGACGTCGCCCCGGAAACCCAGCTACGAGTCTCCGACCCCACCGATCTCAGCGCTGCTGGCGCCCTCTTTTGAAAACTCCCGCACAGTCCTTGGAGAAAAACGTGGAAGCAAGCACCTGGGATCTCGTCGAACGTCTTCGCGACTGGTTGGACGCCGAGAGCCCAGTAACCGGCGACATGGCGAAAACCATGCGAGTGCTCAAGATCGGCGAAGAGTTCGGTGAGGTAGCCGAAGCACTCCACGGAGCAATGGGCGCGAATCCCCGCAAGGGGGCGAGCCACACGTGGGACGACGTCCACAAGGAACTCTGCGACGTCACGATCACGTCGCTCATTGCGCTCGCCTCGCTGACCCCGGACGCAAGGAAGCTGTTCGAAGCACGGCTGCATCACATTGGTGAGCGCTCCCTCGGATCATTGGGCTGATCCCTGCGGCGGTGACCCTGGCGATGCGCCACCACACCCAGAGGAACCACTGTGTCCGTACCGCACGACATCACTGCCGAGACCGAACTGTGGGACACGCTCGCCGAGTCCGTCTTCAAGCAGGACGCCGAGCCGACGTCTGCTGGACCCAGTACACCGGTCACGGCCCCGGCCCCGAACTCCTGGCCGGCCCGCGACGGGTGCTGGAGATCGGCTGCGGCACCGGTCGCGCCCTCGCGTTTCTCGCCGAGGCCCAGGACTCGGCAGCTATCGGCCAGCCCCCTCAAGCGAGGACACGGTCGCTTCACAGGCCGCTGCCTTATCGTACGCCGATGGCCATATGGGTCGGCTCCTGCTAGGGCTCGCCGGGCGGAGCCGCTGGCTCGTCGTCATGTGTGCCGATCACGGTGACGACGGCTACCACGGCCGCGGTATCGCCCACCCTGCCGTCTTCAACGTGCCATTCGCCGCCGGAGTGTATCCCTGACCGATACGCTCACCCGGCATGGGAACTGAAGTGAGGCGTGACGCCTCCGTGGTTGTGGCCCGCGACGCTAAGGGTCTGGTGGCCCTCCTGAGCGCCAACTTCCCAAACCACGGCGGCGAATACCTCTTCCTCCCCGGTGGCCGCTTCGAAGCCGACGAACACCCGCTCGACTGCGCCCAGCGCGAACTTCGGGAAGAGGCCGGAGTCACCGCCCAGCAATGGCGTTCTCTCGGCTCGTACGCAATCACCCTGGGTTCCCCGGCACGAGTCCACCTGTTCGAGGCCCGTGACCTGACCCTCGGCCCGCAACAACTCACAGAGACCGAAACAGACTTCAAGCTCATGTGGTGGCCGATGGACGATGCCCGGCAGGCCGCACACGACGGGCGATTCCTCCTTCCCGCTGGACCTCTGGCGCTGTTCCTGAGCTGACCGAGGAGAAAGCGGACAGCGGCGTCGGACAGATACTCGCCTTCCTGGCGGCCTGCGACTACGGCGGCAGGCTGGCCCGGCCTGGGAGGAGCGGGGCCCAATTCCCAAGAACTCTCCCCTCGCATCGCTAAGCACCTGGCGCCCGACGGGGCTTTCGCCTTTCCCACCGTGAGCCGATCGTCGGGCAGTGCGGGCCACAAGCCATGAGCGGCAAGGAGCTGGAAGGCGCGAGACCGAGCTGGCCGTCCACCGCTGGCAGTACACCGCCGCTCAGTAGGGCGACATCAAGGTCTTCCAGGAGGCGAAGGGAGCCCGCGGCGAGGGCCTGTCCGTCGCCGCGACCCTGACCTTTACGGAGAAGAGCACCACGGATGAAGGCGGCCGCTTCGACGACCCGGCGGAGGTCGGGGCCGTCGGGGTGAGGCCTGTCGGTGCCCAGGATCTCGTCCAGTCCGAGGAGCCGGATGACCAGGCCTGCGGCGGCGAGGGTCTGGAGGGGGTCGTCGTCGTTGCGCAGTACGGGGCGGTAGAGCCCGGGGCCGGGGACTGCGGTCGGCATCCGTTCCGGGGATCGAAGGGGTTCCGTCTGGTGGGCGGGCGGTAGGTGGGCGACGAGGCCTTCGAGGATGCCGAGCGTGGTTGCCCACCCTTCCGCGAAGCTCTGGTCGCTGGGGGGATAGGTCGTTGGGCTCCCAGCGGTGTCGGGCCGAAGCCACTTCCATACGAGGTCGTCGGGTGGGCAGATCGCCGAGAGCACGACGAGGGCGGTAGCGCGCCACCAGGCGAGGTCGTACGGCGGGCTGTCGGCGGTGAGCGGTGTGCCGCGGCTGATCAGCTGCCGGATCACCGTGGTCGTCTCGGCGGGGTGTGCCAGGCCGAGACGGTTCGGCAGGTCGCGGTCGGCCCGGACAGGGTGGTGGGACACGTGCGCTCCATGGAGTCGGTGGTTGTCGCCTCCATAGGGGCGCCGAATCCCAGCCGCGTGTGACATCTAGCGGAGATTTCGGTGGCGAACCGACGCTCCAGAGAAAGACGTCGGCCTCCGCCGCATGAGCGGCGGAGGCCGAAATCCAGTAGCGGGGACAGGATTTGAACCTGCGACCTCTGGGTTATGAGCCCAGCGAGCTACCGAGCTGCTCCACCCCGCGTCGGTTAGCCCACCGTACAATATTTCCCGGGCGGGGAACGGGCGGAATGGGATGCGTCGACGCTTCACAGGGGCTCATGGTTCCGGGCCCCACGCAGTATCGGACGCCCCATGTGCCCCCAGCCGCCGGCCGCCGTGGCCGTCGTTGCGCAGCTGCCCGACGCGCCCGACATCGCCCGGGCGTGCCGATGTCCGGACAGCGAGCGACGGGTTCCCCGAGGGCATTCCCGCTTCGATCACTGATACCGTCCGGCGTATCCTGTGACAAGCCCTCATCACTCGAAGGAGTTGGGCGCTCGTCCGCTGCTGAACGCCCAGCGCCCGACTCGCGTACTGTCACATGCCTGCCTCATGTAGCCGGGGCAAAGCTGCTGGCCGAATCGGGGAGAGGACGGTACCGGGGTGATAGCGGATACCGACTGGGGCAAGCGCGGGTTGTGCAAGGCTGCCGACCCGGACGAACTGTTCGTCGAAGGCGCTGCCCAGAATCGCGCCAAGATGCTGTGCACTGGCTGTCCCGTGCGCACCGAATGCCTGGCATACGCCCTGGACAACCGGATTGAGCACGGCGTCTGGGGCGGCATGACCGAACGCGACCGGCGAGCGCTCCTTCGCCGCCGACCGACCGTGACGTCGTGGTGGCACCTCCTGGAGACAGCCCGTGTCGAGCATGAGCAACACACCCGTGCCGCTGTCCCGGCGAAAGACGGCATTCTGGTCCTGCGCGAGGCCTGCTGACCGCGCAGTCTCGTGGAGGGTGCCGCCGAACGGCAGCTCCGGATGGACCACCTGCTGAAGCCGTCATGCCCAACGACGGGCGGCGCGAACGCCCGTCCCCGCATGCCGCTCATTTAAAGTTGCTGGTCAAAGGGCTGGCGTGACCGGTGCTCGGAGTGCTCATGCTGGCCTCGGACCGAAGTCGGCCGGAGTATCCACGAAGGAAGGCCCCCGATGAACTTGCCAAAGCGTCCGGTTAGGATGCTGGGCAGGATGGAGGGGGTCGCAATGCCGCAGAACGCGGCCCGGGTGACCGTGATCATGCCTGACGGGCAAGAGTTGCGAGCCTGCCTGTATGAGCGTCGGCGCGCGGCAGCCGGATGGCAGTACCGGGTGGGCATCTCCGGCTGGGCAGTTGGCAGCAGCGGCCGTACGGAGCCCGCAGAACAGAGTGTCTGGCTCGACGCCCGTCATGTCCGCCCCCTCGAAGGCAGCGACTACAGCCGCATCCCCACCCGCGCTACTCCCCCCGCCGCCGGGCGGCAGGCCTGGACGGTACAAGATCTCCCTCACCGCCCCGGCCACCCCGGAGCACGCCTGATCCACGTCATCGGCTGCCAGCCCCACGCCACCCCCATCACCCTCGACCAGGCCCTCGACATCCTCCGCCAACCCCGCACCGTCCCCTGCCGCGAATGCAACGCAGCCACCTCCCTCCCCACCACGGCCGACCCGCTGCCCCCGCAACAAGACCACGCCCCGCTCAGAGAAGGGGAGCGCCATCCGTCCGAGGACTCGCACGGGCACGCGTGATCCGAGAGCGGCCTGGCAGGATGGGCGTATGAGCGAGGACGCGTTGGAAGCAGCCCAGCGGGCATACCAGTCGGCACAGGAAG